>CAMNGG010000309.1 GCA_946537975.1 uncultured Treponema sp.
CTTGCAAACCACATGGTTTTAGTCACCCGAAATACAAAACATTTCACTGCCATTCAAGAGGTCAGCGAACTTAAAATTGAAAACTGGTTTGAAGCTTAAAACTCATTTCCCGGGAAACGAGGTAGAGTATAGTGCTAACCTGGATTACTGTCAAATTTCTTTTACTTATTATGTAAACTTAAAGCAAAGTTTATGAATATTCGTGGAGAAGAAGGAGAAAACTTGCCGGTTGTACAGAATTGTGGTATCTTAAAAGAGTACTGCGAGTTTATGGATATCGTATTCCGATACCAGGCTGAATTAAAGAACAAGCCTACAAAAGAACAAATGGAAGGCTGCTATGACAAAGCGATTAAAGAAGCAATTTCCAGAGGTATACTCGTAGATTATCTTACCCGTAAGGGAGCGGAGGTACGAAACATGTTTTTTGGAGAATATGATTATGACCTCGACATGAAGGTAAAAGCACAGGAAGCAGCAGAAGACAAAGCCGAAGAAACAGCTAAAAATTTACTGGAAGAAGGCGACTCTCCTGAAAAAGTCTCTCGCTGCGTCGGCCTCCCCCTTGAGCAGGTTCTTGAACTTCAAAAGCAAATTTCTATAAAAGCATAAGCACTCTGTCACCTTCGGGCTTGACCCGAAAAACTACCAATAACGATGTCAGCTGGGAAATCAACGGCAAGCTCATTGTTCTTGTAGAACATCAGTCTACAGTAAACGAGAACATGCCATTCCGTTGCCTGGAGTACGTAACAAGGATTTATGAAGGAATTGTCCCGATAAAAAATCGATATGCAGAAAAAGTATATAAAATTCCCAATCCTGATTTCTATGTCGTTTATATTGGAAACAAAGAACAGCCTCTGGAACAGGAGCTCAGATTATCAGATGCCTTTTACGAAAAAGACAGCAGCAAACTCGAGCTTGTTGTAAAAGTAAAAAACTGCTCGAATTCAAGAATATTTCCGTTAATAAAATCTTGTGATATCCTTAAGGAGTATTGCCGGTTCATTGAAATTGTTGAAATGAATTTTGACAAGAGGCACCCCAGAAGATCTTTCCAGAAAGCAATTGAACAGGCAATAGAAGAAGGAATCCTAACAGATTATCTTGACCGGAAATCCAGGGAGGTTATAAACATGCTTTGTGCAAAATATGATTATAAAATGGATATTGCAGTAAAGAAAAAATTGTTGTGGATGTTGAGGTTGTACAGCCTTAGTTAAGCTGAAAATGTCGAATCCAGTTACAAGTTATGAATGCTCCTTTGGAGCTTGTACTTGAAGCATTAAAACAAAAAAAATAGATTAATTTATAACACACTTTACGGCTTGAGGGATTCAAGCCGTAATTTTTTAAAACTCCGTCGAGTATTTTGCAAACTCATTAAAAAAAACAGAAGCCTGCAGATTCGATTTTCTTGGAATTTTGCAGGCTGAAAATTCCAAAATATTGTATGCATTTAAAGTTCTGAGCCTGCAAAATCGTAATATTTCAAAAATTACAGGCTCAAATTAGGCATTCGCATGTCAGAAATCCACAAATCCGGCCTGCAGTTTTCTGAAAAATCAATTTCTGCAGGCCGCAGCATCATCTTTTACATAAGTTTACAGGCCATTTCGACCTGCAAAAAATCAATAATCGTAATTTTGCAGGCTCACAATTTTCCTTTCAGCCCAAATCCACAGTCCAACACGCCTTTCACCCTTAATTGAAGTTCCGTTAAAAACGACAGTCCTTCGCGACTGTCGTTTAGGAACATCAAAAAATGGGGGGGTGCGAGATTAATCGAGCGCTCGCTAGGCGCTCGGCCTCCTCCCTCGCTGCACTCAGTCCGGTGGCTGCCTGCGGCACTGCGCCACCCCCGCAACGCCCGCGGCTATATATATAGTGTGGACAAATGTTCATAAAATAAATATCACCGAGGTACAAAAATGGAAGAAATTGAAAAGACATATTCATTCCGTGCAGGTAAAGCCGAAGGCATAGCTAGAGCTCCCTACCCCCGTGCAGGAATAGTCTGCATACAAAATCAAAGCTGGTGTAAAACCATATTACGTTTAATTCGCCACCAACTTTCCATCCGAACCAAGTGTCCACGTTTTTCCATTACTAGGATTTGGTTGTATTACCCCAAACTTAGTATAGTTGCCGGAAAGCTGTCCAGTTACATATGTTGGGTTTGTATTATAACTATTAAACGAAAGGTAAGCTTTCTTGTTGTTAGAAATGCCATTAAGAGTTCCGCCAAGCTGAAGTTCAGGGCCTCCGTTTCCTAAAAGAATATCGTTACTTCCACGTGTACCATTACTTGATATGTTAACAGAATCACCAAGAATCAGTTTACAACCACCAATAATAACAACAGCCCCGCCTTTTCTTTCATCAGTGGAACTGTTGCCAACAATTTGTATGGATCCGGCTAGAGAGACATTTCCTCTATTATAAATTCCGCCGCCAATACTTTTAACCTGATTGTCTTTTATCCAACTACTACCTGCAATTTGCATCGTTACTTTGTTACTATCCTGATATAGTCCTCCTCCAGAATAAGCCTTGTTGGATATTATGTCTCCGCCTGTCATACTAAAAGTAGGGCCAGTAGAAGTGCTTGAATACCAAATTCCTCCTCCATAACCCTTGTCATAATTAGCTTCGTTGTATGATATTGAGCTTCCACTTTCTATCAGCACATTACATCTAGATACATAAATTCCGGCTCCCATACACTGATTCTCTTCGCCATTGTCCACCGCATTATAATCAACCTTTGCGTACTTCATTTTTAACTCGCATATATTTGGACTGGTTCCTGTCAAATAAATTCCACCACCGCTTCCAGTGGCAAAGTTTTTGCGAAGCCTGTTTTTCGAATTGGTGTCTACCTGCTCTCCAGAGGAATTATATCCCATAATAACATGGGCATTATTTCCCCAAATGCCGCCGCCATTTTTTGCATAGTTAGCGCAGTTTGCGGCGCCGCTTTTTGCCACGCCGTCACTTACATCTCCTATAAGAGCGGTTCCAGTCATATAAATTTTTGGCGCAGTCGCAAGAGTTGTGTCATAGTCCAGGCAAACTCCGCCGCCGTTGTTGTCGGCAGAATTTTTGTTGATTGTTCCGCCGCCATTCATGTCTACAGTGGCGCAAGTGTAAATGCCTCCGCCGTTGTTTGAAGCATGGTTATAATAAACAGAACCGCCAGAAATGATATTTATATTTTTAGTCTTGGAATAAATTCCGCCGCCGTTTGCAGCGCTATTATATTGCACTTTACCCTTTAAAATCTCTACAGGCTTGTCTGAAGCATTGTAAATTCCGCCACCGTCACCGTCGGCGTAGTTGTAACAAATATAGCAATCAGAAGTTGCAAGCGTTTCGTTCGCTTTATCATCAGCCGACGCATAGCCCAAATATACCCCTCCGCTGCCTGAAATATAAACGCCGCCGCCATTACCCTTGGCGTAATTCATATGCGCTGTTGCTTCCGACTTAGCATAATTAGAGCCTGTATCGGTGCCAATAGACGCTTTTTCTCCTAAATAAAGGTTTCCTTCGTAAGTGATGTAAAGTCCACCGCCATTTTTTTCGGCCACATTGTTTTTTATATATGGATAATTCGAATTATTGCTAAGTCCTTTCATCGAAACGTCGCCTCTTGAATACACGCCGCCACCACCGCAGGTATCATCTGTTGTGTCGGCAGCATAATTATCTGCAATAAGGCCGCCTACCATAGTAAAACCGTTTCCCGCGTAAATGCCGCCGCCATTTTGGGCTGTATTATATTTTATCTTTCCAGCCCCCATTTTTAGAGGTTTGTTACAAATGTAAATGGCTCCACCGTCACCTGCCGCATAATTGTAATATAGTCCACTACCCGAAAAAGAAAAATCGTAGTTATTATGGTTAAAGTTATACTCATCACTAAAACCAATACCAGCAACAGAATCGCCCATGGCATATATGCCGCCACCGAAAGCGCCCGCGTAGTTTGAGCAGTTATCTTCATCTTCTGCACATTCTTCAGCTGAACTGTCACCTATTACAGCGGAACCGTACATATAGAAGTTAGCATTTTTTAGCGCCACTCCGCCGCCATTCTTGGCTGCCTTGTTTCCGCTAATCTGGCCTCCGCCCATTGTAAATGTACTGTTATCCCATATAAAAACGCCACCACCACCAAATCCATCGTCGATAGATGTTGTTGTCACTTCGTTTGCGCTAATTGTTCCGTCAGTCATTTTCATATCGTTGGTGGATACTCCACCGCCACCAGCAGCAACAGTATTTTGTTTTATTTCCCCAGCGTAAAGTTCAAAAGTTCCAGCGTTGATACCGCCACCATAGCCACTAGCGGTATTGTCATCAGCAATTGTTCCCGCATTATTGGCAGAAACCTCTCCTCCGGTCATTATAAGTTTTCCTAAACAATAAATACCACCGCCATTAGATAACGCTTTGTTTCCTGTTATCACAGTTCCATCTGCAATGGTAAGAATTGCAGTATCGGCGTTACTAGTCTTATTTATTCCGCCGCCTGTGTTACTTGAATTGCCTCCTGTAATTTTTAGCGACTTTATTGTTACAGGAAGCGGCGTAGCCAGGGTTAGTGTTGAGCCGTGGGTTGTATCTGTAAAACCACCATTAAGAGTTGGTGTTGTTCCGCTTACACCAGTTAAAGTTATTGCACTTGCATTAGAAGTTGTTATACTGCTTCCTATTTCCTGTGCCCCTGCAATTGTTCCTACAATATTAATTTCGCGACCTATTGTAACAGTGTTGTCGCCGCTTCCTGTTGTCTTTGTATCATTAGGTCCATTCCAGCACTGGCCTACTGCATCCGCTATATTACTGTATGGCCTTGCAATTGTTCCACGACCTCCGTTTTCTATAGTCTCACCAGCTCCATAGGTTACACCACCCGCAGTAACAGAACTTGAACCTGCAACATAAATAGGTGCATCAAGTTTTGCGCTTAATGAACTGGTACCATATTTTACAATTGAGAATTCAGAATCAGTCAGACTGAATTTTGTATAATTATCATTGATGTACGAAGAACCTGTTACTATGTTTTTTCCACGGTTCCAGCTTCCATGAGTAAGGGTTATTGGTGCTGTAGAACTATTTCCATTGCTGTCTATGTTACCGGTAAGGTTTACAACAGATGTATCACTTGCAAGATAAACGTCGTTTGTATTCTCTGAGCCAGGGAAAATCTTTGCACTTCCTGTAAGATTAAAGGTTCCTCCCTGATAGATTGCTCCACCATGCGCATCTACACCTGATATATTATTTGTAGCTTTATTTTGCAAGGCAGTAGTTGAACCTCCGATGGTACCATTAGACATTGTAAGGGTTCCTGCATTGTAAATTGCACCACCACTTACAGTTGCTGTATTACTAGTAATTGTTGTAGAGCCGGCAATTTCAAGAGCTGCTCCATTTTTTATATATACACCTGCGCCCAGGTCTGCATGATTTTCTGATATTATTACACCATCTACAAGTTTAACCGTTCCTGCGCTAAGACAGATTCCGCCTCCATTAGCAGCATCGCCACTTCCGTTTGCATTTCCTCCGGTAATCGCAAGGTCCTGGATTGTAACGGTAATTCCACTTTTGTTTACCGTAAGTGCGCTGCCGGCACCAGACACTCCACCAGCATCAATCTTTGCGCTGGAAGAAGTATCGCCTGCAGCCTTGTAGCCTGAGATTGTTACATCTGTCACACTTACGTCCAGAATTGACTGAGCGCCTATAGTACCATCAATCTTAATTTTGTTACCAGCGTCTGCAAGCTCGCTATTTTGAAGAGCGGCCGCAATTGTTGCATAAGGCTTTGAAGCAGTTCCGTTTGCACCTGTAGCAGGCGCCGGATTACATCTCTTTCTTGTAGTGTCATCTGAAGCAGAGCTTGCAACGTATATCGGCATGGTTATGTAGAGAAACTTAGGGGATGCAGCTGAATCAAGCTCCTGATCCCAGTCAAGATTGTCTTTACTTAAAGCAAATTTATTGATAAAGCCTGTTGTTAAGTAAGACGATGAACTGGTACTCAAGAATTTTGTTCCCCTCTTCCATTCTGCTGGAGTAATTGTAGCAACTGGAGCTGTTCCTGAAAGAGTATACCCAGAACCCGGAAAATAAATTGTAGCCTCGTTACTTCCATCTTTTTGCAGATAAACATCATTTTTACCTGTATGATCATTCAGGCTTGAGTCTACCGGAATAATCCCCGTACCCGTCATCTGGAACTTAGAAGATACGCAGACATAAACTGCTCCTCCATTTGTAGCAGTATTATAACCAGGTGTAGCTACATTATTAATGTCAATCGAGCCTCCTATATCTCCCTTAGACATATCTACGGTAGCAGAAGCTGCATTATAAATTCCTCCACCATTTACTGCTGTATTTAAGGCAATGTCTCCGCCAACTGAAGAAATATTAATTCTTCCAGCATTATAAAAACCACCACCATTTGAAACGGCAGTATTACTCATTATTTTGTTTCCACTTGTTATATCAAATTGTTTTTCGGCAGCTACGTATATACCACCTCCTGAATCAGCCTTATTACTTTCAACATAAAGACTGCTTGTTCCAGTAGTTGTCTGCAGCAGGCTTCCTCCCTGATAGATACCCCCACCTTTCTGCACGGCATAGTTATAGCGAATATATCTGCTGCCAGAGGACATATTCAATGTTCCGTTAGAGTATACTGCTCCACCATCTTCAGAAGCAGTATTTCCATAAATATAAAAGTTACCTCCTGTACTACTATAAGTAGTTCCAGACTTATAAAGTATTACTCCAAATTCGATCTGTCCATCATTATAAATTCCCCCTCCTTTTGCCGCTATGTTTATACCGGTAGAAAGAGCTGCAGCTGTCTTTTCAGAAGTAGAAAAAATATCTGCTCCATCAGATGTTGAATCTATATTAATATTTCCTATATAAACCGATGAATTAAGATATACTGTGGCACCGGCTCCAGCATAAAGTCCTCCACCATTAGCTGCAGCTTTATTTCCATTTATATCTGCATCACTTAAGTTAACCTTTGCTCCAGAAACCGGAATATTTATTCCTCCTCCATTACCAGTACTGTTTCCTCCGGTAACAGTAATTCCACTCAAAAAAACTGGAACTGTTGTATTTACAGTAAGAGAACTTCCATTGGACTTAGCGTTCAAAACATCCTTGCTCTTATTGTTATTGCATCCTTGTATATCAACGTTTTTTGCATTATAAGTTCCCTTTCCATCTGATTTTAATGTATCAGGAATTGCCTGACCCCCCTCTATTTCACCATCTATATAGACCGTATAGTCAAAGTCTTTGTTATTCATAACCTGACAGGCTGCAGCAAGGGTTTTAAAAGGATGATATTTATTTCCACTTGTACTTTCATCATCACTTGGAGCTGAATATCCTGACCCTTTACATTGATAACGAGTATTCTCTCCTGCAACATAAATTGGAGCATCTATTTTTACTTTCTTGTTGTCACTTTCATTGCTTAAAGACCAGCCGTTTTCTGTTGTTGTAAATTTTCCTCTAAAGGTTGAAGATATTGTAACATCGCCTTCAGCATTAATAATCTGCTTGCCACGACCATGCTTCCAGTCTGGAATTGTAACGCCAATTATGTTAGAAGATGATGAACCATATTGTGAATAATTGGCGGCCAAGAGTGTTATTGTTTTCTGAACTCCACCTACATTTGCAAGATATACATCATTTGTACCAGCCGAATATCCATAACACAAAAAGGCATTTGATTCCAGCTTAAAAGTTCCAGCATTATAAACTGCTCCACCATTAGTTGCAGTATTATAATAAGAGGAGCCGTTTCCTCCAATTCCACCGTCTAAGGTAAAGGCAGCCCCATCGCAGATATAAAGGCCACCACCATTTACGGCTGCATTTTTATATAAACTGCCTCCTTCACTC
>CAMNGG010000310.1 GCA_946537975.1 uncultured Treponema sp.
AGACCGAGTCCGTGCTCTTTAAGAATCCCGATTCGATATTTCATCAGCTTGTCATAATCAGGCTCGTCGCGTGTAGTGCGGCGCAATTCAGGAATGCCAACAGTATCAGCAAAAGCAATCCAGATTTCCGGAACCAGAACACCTTCAAGGTCAAGACAGGTAATAATCATTTTTTCTTCCTCTCGTTTTTTATTATAGTAAGTAAAATACATTATTTATAGAAAATTATCAAGGAAGATAAAATCTTTACTTTTTCTTCGGATTTTCTTCCTTTTTTGTTACAAGTCAGCCTATATTATATATAGATAAAATCGAACTGACTTTATAACCCGCTTTTCCTCCACTTTTTTATTGGAGGACAAAATATGTCTAAAACAAGAAAAACTGATTCTGAAATTCTCAAAGAATGGAAGAAAGCAACTCTCGCTAATAACTTCATCTTTTACAAGGTCATGCGTCATCATCCGGATGCATGTAAACACCTTCTGGAAATGCTTTTGAATATCAAAATCAAACACATGAGAATGTCAAACGAGGAAATTATCGAAGTAGACAAGGATTCAAAAAGCATCCGACTGGATGTATATGTCACCGAGACAAAACGTATGCATGATATTGAGCTACAAGTGATAAATACAGCAGAACTTCCCAAACGGTCAAGGTATTATTCTGCCCTTATGGACTTAGATAATTTGAAGCCGGGAGAAAAATATAATAAACTCAAGGATTCCCATGTGATTTTTATCTGTCTGGAAGACGTATTTGAAAACAGGCTGCCTGTAAATACTTTCGAGAATATCTGTCAGGAAGATGGTGTAACAAAACTGAATGACCGCTCTTACAAACACTTTTTTATTGCTCCAATATGTGCTAAAATGCTTAAAGATGAGGAATTGAAGTCTTTCTTTAAATTTCTCATCTCAAATAAAGCGGCAAATCAATATACATCTGAACTAGATAGTTATGTAAAAGACGCTAAACAAAATATGCAATGGAGGATTCAGTTTATGAATTATGAGAGACAAAGAACTTATGATATAGACTATGGACGGGAACAACAAGCCATTGAAGCCTCAATTAATCTTCTCAAAGAAAAAATAGACCCGAAAATCATTGCAAAATGCGAAAAGTTACCGCTAAAAAAAGTCCTCGAATTACAGGAGCAGATTGCCGTAAAAGCGTAAAATACTATGCCACAGAAGAAATCATCACGAACTACATCCAGCAATACAAAGCGCAAGACCAGCACAAAACGCAGCAGCCGCTCGACCCGCCGAACGACGAAAAAGCCTAAGGTTTATATTCCGGCTTATAAGGCAATCATTCTCTGCTGTGTCATCATTACTATCTGCATGAGTCTTCTGCTGGTAACTACCCTTAAGGAACCGGACCGCAAGCTTTCTGATGCCGCAATTCAAAGATATAAGGAAGAAATTGTTGATTCAAAAAAAGAGACCGAAGAGGTAAAAGAAAAAGAAGCTTCTAAAAAAGCTGATTCATCAAAAAAGACTGAGGCAGCAAAAAAATCTGAAGCTACAAAAAAAACTGAAACCTCAAAAAAAGCCGAAGCTCCTAAGACCGATAACAAAAAAACAGAAACTTCGAAAAAGGAAGCTTCAAAAGAGGAAGCCCCAAAGAAAACCGAGGCTCCTAAAAAGATAGAAACTCCACAGGTAAAGGAAGAAAAAAAGTCTGCAGAAACAAAAGAGGCAGCTACGGCCACGACCACAAAGCCACAACCTGAGAAAAAATCAAAATACAATTTTCCGGCCACCAGAAACGGTGCCCAGCTGATTTTCGTATTCGACGACGGAGGACAGAATCTTTCGCATCTTGCCCCTTTCTTAAAGCTGCCCTTCCCTGTAACGGTTGCCGTACTTCCTCAGATTGCCCACTCAAAAGAAAGTGCTGCCCAGGTTCGCGCTTCCGGTAACGAGCTTATTCTTCATCAGCCTATGCAGTCTGTAAATGCGAGTGTGAATCCGGGACCCGGTGCAATAAAACCGGATATGACCGAAGAGCAGATAAAATCCCTGCTTTTTCAGAACATAACAGAGATTGGACCGATTGCCGGACTGAATAATCACGAAGGTTCTGCAATTACTGCCGATGCAGAAAAAATGGCAACAGTTCTGCAATTTGCTTCCCAGGAAGGTATTTACTTTTTGGACAGCCGTACCAACGTAGAAACAAAGGTGCCTTATGTTGCCCGCGAGCTTGGCTATTCTTACTATGAACGAAACATATTTTTAGACAACGAAAAGACAAAAGAAAACGCCCTCAAGGAACTTAAAAAAGGCCTTGACCTTGCAAATAAAAATGGAAGCGTTATAATGATAGGCCATATCTGGAGTGCAGATTTTCTGCCGGCATTTTTACAGGAAGCATACCCGGAGTTAAAGGCTCAGGGCTACACATTCAGCACGGTAAGTAAGAGTAAAGCAAGGAAGAATTAGATGAAGGTTTTAGGTATAGAAAGCAGCTGTGACGAAACAGCCTGCGCAATCGTAGAAGACGGAAGAACAATTCTCAGCAACGTGGTTGCGACACAGATTCCTTTCCACAAAATTTACAAGGGCGTTGTTCCGGAAATTGCAAGCCGTAAGCATGCTGAATGGATTCTCCCTGTTGTTCGCCAGGCACTAAAAGAAGCAAATCTCACCCTCGACGATGTAGATGCGATAGCCGCAACTAACAGACCTGGTCTCATGGGCTCCCTTCTCGTTGGCTTTACCTTTGGAAAAACTCTTGCCTGGGCAACTAAAAAGCCATTCATCGCAATCAATCATATGCTGGGCCACCTTTACGCTGCCCAGTTGCAGACTCCGGTTGAATATCCATTCCTCGGTCTCCTCGTTAGCGGCGGCCATTCCATTATCTGTAAAGTAAACGGATTTGATGACCTTGAAATTTTGGGAACTACAGTTGATGACTCTGTAGGAGAAGCCTTTGATAAGGTTGCTAAGTTCTACGGACTCGGCTACCCTGGAGGAGTTATCATTGATAATCTTGCTAAAAAAGGTGACCCTAAGGCAGCAAAGTTCCCAGTTCCAAAGCTGGATGAAAATGAACACAAATATGATGTTTCTTTCTCTGGTCTCAAAACTGCTGTAATTCACCAGTGTGATTTATTCTGGCAGCCGGGCTACGAGCACTCAACAGAAAACATGTGTGCTGCCTTCCAGGAAACTGCAATCAAAACTCTGGTTGGAAAATTACTGAAAGCCGCAGACGACACCGGCCTTAAGACGGTGGTTTGTGGTGGCGGTGTTGCGGCTAACTCGCGCCTTCGCGCCATGCTGGCAGAACGCACTGACCTCAACTGCATCTTTCCTCCCCTCAAGCTTTGCGGAGACAACGGAGCAATGATTGCAGGTGTTGCCTACCACTTTTTGCAGCGGGGCGACCGCAGCGACATGAACACCGTTACCTGTGCCCGCATTCCTCAGTTCAAACGAGGACTAGAGCAGGTTCGCCATAATAAGTAACACCGTCATCCCGATCCTGAAACAAGTTCAGGATGACGTTTCGGGATCTACAAGTAGATGCTTACCCCTTCGCAGCATAGCTGCTCGGAGACTCGCTTAAAATGCTCCACCGGAGCATTTTATCGGCTTTCAGCCGTCGCTCCCTAAGTTCAGCATGACAAGAAATAAGAATTTTTTCTGATAAAAACATCTCCTCAGAAGTTGTATAACTTAATCCATGAAAATTACTTTCTCTAAATGCTCCAAATTTTTATTCACCGGAGCAATTTTCAGTTTTTTATTTCCACTAATCAGTTGTACTAAACAGGAGAGCAGAATGAATCAGACAATAACAACAGAAGAGGCAAATCCACTCGCACAGAGATTTATGCAGTCTCAGCAAGCCCAGGAAAATCAGGATACAAATACAGAGCCATCTACTAACGGACTCAAGATTTCCGATTCAAAATACGAAGAAATCATAAAAAAAACTCTTGTAACAAAAGGCAATAATCATCTTATAAAGCAGGTGCTCGCAAAAATGCGGGCCGGTGAAGAAGTAATTATTTCTGCAATCGGCGGCTCAGTTACAGAAGGCGCAGGTCCCGCAGTTTACACAGAAGGCTACGCCTATCAGTTCCGGGATATGTTTATAGAAAAATATGCAGCCGATAAATCAAAGGTAAAATTTATTCCTGCAGGAATCGGCGGCACCCCTTCTCCTATGGGCTTAATCAGATATGAGAAGGACGTCGTTTCCCGCGCCGGCCGCCATCCCGATCTGCTTATAATTGAGTTTGCCGTAAACGACTGGCTTGAATGCTCTAAAACCCGAGCCATGGAAAAGCTTGTCCGCAATGCCCTCGAAAATAACACAGCCGTAATCATGCTTTATGCAGCCGCAACCTATCAGAACCAGCAGGGCCAGATTTCCCATGTAGCTGATTTTTATAAGCTGCCTCAGGTAAGCATAAGCAATGGGCTTGCCGGCTCAGGAGTAAATCAGGAAAAGGATTCTAAGATTTATTATTCTGATTTTGTTCATCCAACAAAAAACGGTCACAAATATATGGCCCGCTGTCTTATCGATCTTATTGATGAAATCGACGCTTCAGAAACAGACTCTGCTTTTGAGATTCCAGCCGCTTACAAAAACGAAAATCCATTCGAAAACTTTACCACCCTTTATGCAGATACACAGGATAAAAACGTCACAATAAATGCAGGAGACTTTAGTCAAAAAGATACAGAAATTCAGGCTTACCTTCATGGCGGAAAATGCTTTCCGGAAAACTGGAAAAATGACGGCAGCTCTTCCCAGCCCTTCAAAATGGAGCTTAGTTGTAAGAGTCTTATCATGATTTATAAAAATGCTAACAATACTTCTTTTGGAAAGTATGAAGCTTATGTTGATGGAAAGCTGCAGAATACCTACGCCGGTCACGAAGAAGGCGGCTGGAATAACTGCATGGTTGTAATGATTATTGATGAAGCCTCGGCAGCAAAGCACACTGTAGAAATCAAGCCTGCTGCCGGAGAGGAAGGAAAAGCCTTTACGATTCTTGCCTTCGGCTATTCAAAATAGAGATATTTTCTTCCTATTCTTGTAGATAAAATTTCAATATTTTTCTGACTTCTGCTTTATAATTTAATCAGGAGTCATATATGATTTTTTATGTAAACGCAAAAGCAAAAAGAAACGGAAACGGAAGCAAGACTTCCCCTTTTAAGACAATCAATCAGGCAGCTGCCATCGCCAAGGCGGGCGACGAAGTTCTTGTAGCGCCAGGAATTTACCGCGAACAGGTAGTTCCAAAGGCCGGCGGTTGCGGCGATGGGCTGGACCAGAGAATCACCTATAAATCAGAAAAACCGCTTGGAGCCGTAATCACAGGCTCGGAAGTTCTCAAGGGCTGGAAAAAGTTCAAGGGCGACGTGTGGACTGCAAAGGTAGATAACGGCATTTTCAGAAGCTACAATCCATATACGAGCTATGTTTGCGGAGACTGGTATTTTGCACCAACCGTTCGCCACACAGGCTGTGTGGTCCTCAACGACAGAATGATGTATGAAACCGCGAGCCTCGACGAGTGCCTTGCCGGTAAAGCAGACCCATGCGCCTGGAACCAGAAGGAATCTGAATACAAATGGTTCTGCGAGCAGGAAGGCGAAGCTCCTGCCCTCCAGTATAATGATGACGGAATCTGCCCCGCGAGCTCGGCCGAATATATCGTAAACGCACAGGCCAGGGATATTAAGCGTGGCCGCTACACCGTTTTCTACTGTAACTTCAAAGGCCTGGACCCTAACAAAGAAAACGTAGAAATCCTTGTTCGCCGCAACTGCTTTATGCCGGATCAGAACGGCCTCAACTACATCACCGTAAGCGGCTTTAAAATCTGCAACGGTGCTACAACCTGGGCGCCGCCGGCCGC
>CAMNGG010000311.1 GCA_946537975.1 uncultured Treponema sp.
GAAATCAACATCCTTTACGCTACGTCCGCAGTTAAGCTTAACGTCCTGAACCATCTGACCCATAGACATTTCTACAGTCAAAATCTTCTTGGCATTCTTGCAGGCAGCTTCAAGCTCTTTTGCAGGGAATGGCCAGAGAGTAATAGGACGGAAAAGTCCAGCCTTAATACCCTGCTCACGAAGCAGCTTTACAGCCTTCTTACAGACACGGGCACAAGTTCCGTAACCGGTAAGAATGTAATCAGCATCATCACACATAAAGGTTTCAGACATTGTCTCGTTGTCCTGAATCTTCTGATAGTTTTCAAAAAGAGCCTTTGTGTGAGCATTCAATTCGCCGTCAATTCCCGAAAGCTTCAACGACATAATCTTGTTCTGCTTGCGGTCTGGAGTTTTTCCTGTAAGTGCCCAAGGCTTTGCAGGGAATTCTTTAACGAACTCAGGAAGAACACAAGGCTCAGACATCTGACCAAGATAACCGTCACCAAGAATCATACACATAACGCGGTACTTGTCGGCAATCTCAAAAGCCTTGAGAGTACAGTCAGCCATTTCCTGAACAGTACCAGGAGCAATAACTACCACATGGTAGTCACCGTTTCCACCACCGCGGGTTGCCTGGAAGTAGTCACCCTGAGCACCAGAAATGTTTCCAAGACCAGGACCACCGCGCATCATGTTTACAACAACAGCAGGAAGCTGAGCTCCTGAGATATAAGAAATTCCTTCCTGTTTCAAAGAGATTCCAGGAGAAGAAGAAGAAGTCATACAGCGGGATCCTGCAGCGCTGGCTCCCATTACCATGTTAATGGCAGCTAACTCAGATTCTGCCTGAAGGAAGGTTCCCCCTACTTCTGGAAGACGCTTAGCCATATAAGCCGGAATTTCATTCTGCGGTGTGATTGGATATGCAAAGTAGAAACGACAGCCGGCACGAACCGCAGCCTCGGCAATTGCTTCGTTTCCTTTCATCAAAACTTTTTCTGCCATTATTCAGCCTCAATTTCAATTACGCAGTCCGGGCACATAGTTGCACACATACTGCAGGCAATACAGCTTGCCTCATCAATACAAACAGGGAAAGAAACTCCCTGACCATTGGTTTCTTTAGACATTTCAAGAATCTTCTTAGGGCAAACGCGGATACAAAGCCCACAGCCCTTACAGCGTTCCTTGTTGATTAAAGGTCGTCCTTTAGCCATATACCTCACCTTTGAACAGCCGCCGTCCCAAAGTCCGCCGACCATACTCTTATAATAATGATATATGCTGATATAATATAGAAAAGTGCCGCTTTATACAATACAGTTTTACTAAAAAAATGAAATATTATTAAAGTTTTGCAGTGGGGGTAAAAATGCGGAAGGTTTGGATTATTTGGGTGTTCCCGCCGAGTCCTTCGGCCCCGGCGGTCGCTACGTTCCAGGTTCCGCTATCGCTCCAGCCTCCTCGGCTTCGCCTGCGGTGGCCGCCTGCGGCGCCTTGCACATCGCTAACACAGGAGTAATATTCTATTCGATGAATTTCTTAAAATTTTCTGCCTGCTCAAATACTTCATTGTAAACTTCGTTTCTTGGTACAGGCGGATATCCGTTATCATCCAAAAGAATCATCAAATCGGCTTCCATTTCGGCTTTCACATCAATTCTCTGGTCCCAGTCTGTATATTTTGTCTTATCATCAACAAGAGCTTTTACTTTCTTTGCCAGATCTTTCATCTTGTCATCTGGATATTGATTTTCAAAATGGAATTTCTGAGCGCAGCTTACAAGAATATCATAGAAAGCTTTTTCTTCAAAACTGATTCCAAGTTCCTTAAAGTGCTCTTTATCTTTCTGAATATCCTTAAGTAATTCATTTAACTGCTTTGTAACTTCATCAAGAACCTGAACTGTAAAATCATCTAGATGGCGGTTGTTGTATTCTTCAACAAGCTTCTTCATTCGCTCGCTGAATTCCATAGCTTTGATTTTGTTTGTCCTCTTGTAGTCTGCAATAACCTGCTGGAGCAGCTGCTGTAAGATTTTGATTTTTGTATTCGGCAGCTGGATTGCATTTATCTTTTCAAGATATTCTGGAGTAAAGATATCAAAGTTTACATTCTTTCCAACCTGGAATAATTCTTCAACACCGTCAGCTTTAATTGCTTCATTTATCAACTGTGCAACATGATGATTCATTGTTGTAATGTCAGGAGCATCGCCTTTTGTAAGTTTGAACAAGATAGAACGAATCGCAATGTAAAAGTTGATTTTGTCTTTGTCACTCTTTGTAATAGACTCGCTGGAAGAGCAAAGATTAAATGCTTTTTTCATTCTGCGAACAGCATCCATAAATCGCTTTTCCAATTCTTCACTTGCCTGAACAAACTCAACAGCTTTGTTCAAACATTCAAGTTGTTTAAGTGGGCTTCCATTGTAATAGTCAGAAGTATCAAACTCATTGAACATTGCATCCAGAACACTGATCTGGTCTTTTACAATTGTGACGGCTTTGTCTGTATCTTCAAATTCTTCGTTGTCATCGCCAGTATATTTCTTAAGGGCTTCGTTCATTGCCCGTTTGATTCCGATGTAATCTACAATCAAACCGCGGTCTTTGCCTTTATAGGTTCTATTTACACGGCTTATTGTCTGAATCAAAGTATGCTTCTGCAATGGTTTATAGATGTAGATTGTATCAAGAGAAGGAACGTCAAATCCTGTAATCCACATATCAACTACAATCGCAATCTTAAAGTTTGATTCAACTTTCTTAAACTGGCGGTCCAGTTCTCTTCTGTATTCATGATTTCCAAGAAGTTCAAAAAGCCCTTTTGTATCTTTAGCCTTGTTCTCGGTCATTACCATTTTGATTTTTTCGATAGGTTTATAGTCTTTGTCGGCCCCTTCGACATGCTCAGGGAGCGCACGAGGAACATTCCATTCAGGACGCAGCTCTACAATCTTCTGCCAGAGCTTATAGGCAATCTCACGGTTTGAGCAGACAAACATTGCTTTGCCTTCAACGGTTGCGCCTTCACGGACACGAGTTTCGTAGTGATTAATAAAATCCTGGGCAACTTCTGCAACTACATCATCATCGCCAATAATTGCATCAAGATTAGCAACTGCCTTTTTGCTTGCGGCAATCTGTGCTTCATTTGCTCCTTCTTCCTCGCACTGAGCATAATACTCTTCAATCTCTCGGACTTTCTTCTGGTCAAGAATTACCTTAGCGGTACGACCTTCATAAACAAGATTTACTGTAATTCCATCAGCAACAGATTCTTTCATTGTGTAGGATTCAACGACATCACCAAAGACATGCGCCATTTCATCGATTGGAGTTCCCGTAAAGCCTACATAAGTTGCATTAGGAAGTGAATCATGCAGATATTTTGCAAAGCCGTATTTGTGTTCAACGCCCTTATCTGTAATTACAGTTTTTTCATCAAGATTATTCTGACTTCGGTGAGCTTCATCACTGATACAGATAATATTTGAACGCTCAGAAAGAAGCTTTATATCCTCGCAAAATTTCTGAATTGTAGTAAGGAAGACACCGCCGCTTTTTCTGTCTTCAAGTTTTTCTTTTAACAGGGCACGGCTTTCAATACATTCAACATTTTCATCGCCAATATAGTTTTTGCTTTCAACAAAGATTTTGCTAAGCTGTGCATCCAAGTCTGTTCGGTCTGTAATTACAACAATAGTCGGGCTGTTCAACTCGCGGGATTTCATCAAAAGCCTGCTCAAGAAAACCATTGTGTAGCTTTTACCGCAGCCTGTAGCGCCAAAGTAAATACCGCCCTTACCATTTCCATTCGGACGGATTGCAGAACAAATGCTTTTATACAAAGATTCAGCTGCAAAGAACTGAGGATAACGGCAGACAATTTTTGTTTCATTATCACTAGAATCTGGGAAGTATACAAAGTCTTTTATAACTTTTACAAGCCTGTCTTTACGGAAAAGTCCTTTTACCATTGTGATAAGAGAAGAGATTCCATCAACTTCCTTGTCCGTGCTTTCAACCTTACGCCAGGCATAAAAATATTCATAAGGGCTAAAAAGCGAACCAATCTTATTATTCACTCCGTCGCTGATTACAACAAAAGCATTGTATTTGAAAAGCTCGGGAATATCACGGCGGTAGCGGATTGTAAGCTGTTTATAAGCATCTTCAATAGTTGTGTTTTCTTTGATTGCCGACTTAAACTCAAGAACTACAAGAGGAAGTCCGTTTACATAAACAATTCCATCTGGAATACGAAGCTGCTCCCGTCCCTGAATCTCAACTTGATTCACAATTTCAAAAAAGTTTTTTTCAGGTTCTTCAAAATCAATCAGCTGAATAAAAAGGTCTTTCTGATTTTTATCTTCTCGCCGGAAAGTAAAACCGTTGCAGATTAAATCCAGCATCCGCTTGTTTGCATCGTAATCAGAACCGCTTATGTTTTTGAGCTGTGTAATGATTATTGCAATTTCAGATTCAGTAATTCCATCTACAGCATAACGATGAAGAAGAAAAGCACTAAGTAACTCTGGCAGCAGAACATCAGCCTTTTCGCGGTGAATATCCTGCCCGGTCTGGTGAGTATATCCTTCGTTTTCAAAGAGCTCCATTATCGAAAGTTCAAGACTGTGTTCTGTGAATTGCATGATTTTATTCCTTTTCTTTCGCCTGTTTCTTAAATTCCTCTGCAGTTGCAGAAGGTCCGTCCCACCAGAGTTTTGTTGAATCATCATAAAGCATTTTTGCTGTATTAGATTCCATAAAATCTAGAAGCACTTTTTCCATAGGCTGATTTGTTTCTTTAGCAAGCTGTTCAACAGCCATTAAAGCTGTTAGATCCATTGAAAATACAGTTTTTTCATTTGACATAATAATTCCGCCTAGTCCAAAGCAACCTTTTCGCTTTTCAAGAATTCAAGTTTAGAAATTGCTTTATCACTTCTAAAGCAAAACTGGTCTTTCAAACGCTCGGGCAATAATAAACTGATACACATTTTATCAGCCTGCTCGCTTCCCATTGTTCCAAATACATTACCCATATATGCTATAATTGTTGCATTAGTATCGTCATTTGCAATCTTGCCAGAAATAACATCATAATCCTGCATAGATTTTCGAACCTCAGAAAATGAACCTTCTTTTCTATGAGCAACAATACAATGAAGCCAATCTATATCTGCAGTTTCAAATGCAAAAGATTTTAAATCATCAATGTTATCAACTTTGAAAAAAGATATATATGCAAACTTCTCATCATAAGGAATAATTCCTCTAGATTTTGCTTTAGTTGCAGAAATCTTTGCAAAAGACTTAGCTTGTTCTTTAGAAGTTGTAAGATAAAAGCCTCGTCCAAAATCCTTAAAAGCAGCACATTTTTCCAAATCAGGATATTCTACGACACAATAACTTCCGTGATACAAGACAATTCCATTTTCCAAGTTTTTCATAATGATGCCCCTTTAGATTTCAGAAACCCTTTAACTTCTTCAAAAACAGCCTCATCGCCTTCTACATGAAAAATCCCGAAGCCTTCCCGAATAAATGGCAGCACATTATATTGACCAAAAATCTCCGCAGCCTCTTTTAAAGACAGTGAATATTTTTCAGCCATCATGCGTAAAATGCGAATCTGCATAAATAAAATCTGCTGTGCCTCGTTCATAGAATGATCCTCGTCTATATTATACCACAATTTCTTGTATTTAGGAGGAGGAAGTCTCCCCCTGCGCTCGCACTTCGTTGCTCGTTACCCCTTCTAGCGGGGGCACCCCGCAACGCCCCAATAAGAATTATGATTTTAATTTATTCCATACAATCGCAACTTCGTGTGCTGTATATTTTCCATTCTCATACCCATCTTTTAGAACTTCTAATAATTGCTTGTTTGTAAGTTTTTTCTCTTTAAATTCCTTAATAATTTTATCTGTTGATAATTCCATGGAAATATCACTTTTTATACCGCCTTTATACTCTTCTAATGAGTTTTTAGTTTCAATTAATTCAATGTTCTTTTCCAAAAATTTAATCATTAAAAGAATTTCGTTTTTTGCTTGTTCTAACGGAATAATTGTATATAAATCTTTAAAATCTTGAATAAATTTTTGGATAATTTCTTTTTTTACAAATTCAACATCGAATTTATGCAAAATATCTTCCGATACATAGTTTAACTCTCTAGTATTTATAAATCCTAAATTAGAAAATGCTTCTGTATATGAAATGAAAAATCTTCGATAACTTTTTGTATCATTTAAATTACCAATTATTTTCAAATCATTAAACTTTTTAAGTACATACAAATAAACTTCTTTATTTGAAATTAAACAATACTTAAAGACTTGCAACAATCCAGAATTTATATCTCTAATTTTATTATGCTTTAAGTAGAAATCTATTAATTTTTTCCAAACTTCGGCATCTTGTTCATATACTCTAAATGCTTGAAAAATGGATGTTGAATCAGAAACACCAATTCTAAAAATTGTCATATTATCAAACTTATCAAAATCTCCATTACCAATTTTCTTGCAAAAATCCGTATACCCCTGTTCTTGTTGAGCAGAAGGAAGATTTAATACAAGTTCCTTCATTAATCTTACAGCTTCTTCAAAATCTGTGTATTCAGATTTTCCATTGCAAAGAAGATTCCATATTAATCTATCAATTTTCTCATTAGTTTGTTTATCTTGAATATTAGAAATATCTTCTGTTTGAATTAAGTAAATTTTATCAGCATTTTGACTATTCTCAGTTTTTGGTGTCCAAGAGAACTTATAATCAAAAAAACATATTAAAGCAAGAATATCTCTATTATGTTGATTTTTGAATATATATGAAATGTCATTATCCTTTAATATACCAGATTCATAGTTTTCAAAAAGTTCATAAATTGTATATTCCTTTTTCTTATATGTGAATTTGCAACAATCAATAAATGAATCTTCGATGCTTAGTTTTTCATAAAGATAGTACATAAAATGTTTTACGAAAAAGTAAGTAATAACCTGACGTTTGTAATTTATATAATTTTCATTTTTTAGAGTATTATTTATTTCTTCCAGGAATATTTGTATTTTCCTAATAGAAAAGCCAAAAATATCAAGTTCCAAATTAAAATTGATTTTAAGTTTTTTTTGAATCTGCCATGGAATATAAATTGTTCTTAAAGTAATGAAGTCAAAATCTTTATAACAAATATTTTCATATTTCTTGTTTTTTAATAATACAGAAATAATTCTTTGAAATTTAATTTGTGTAAGTTCTATTGTGTATGGAATATACTTTTCCAAATAAAGTTTTTTTACCTGTAAAATTTTTAATAATTCATTTTCATCATATTGGTATAATATTTTTATATTGTCACTTGCCAATTTATCTGATAAAGCAAAAATTTTATAAATGGTTTCAGCAGATTTTATTCTATCAATGTCCTCAAATGTAATAACAATTTGCTTTTTTAATCGTTGAACATCATTTAAAAGCGTATCGAACAATTCTGTATATGAATTACTACCTACAAAAACAGTTCCTAAATCATGAAAAATCGGTTGTTTTACAAAATCTTTTATTTTTGAGGATGCAGATGAATATATTCCATTTTCTTCTAAAATATGATTGATTTCATCAACTACAAATTTTTCTATTGTATCTACAGTTACAGAAAGGACTCCGATATTTATAAAAGAATAATAAGTTTTATAGCTTTCTTGAAATAATCTAAATAAAAAAGATTTTCCATCTCCCCAATGAGCATCGATACCAACTATATTAAATTGTTCTATGTAATTAAGTAATCTATCTAAATCATATTTTCTTTCTGTGAAAAGATTTTCGTATTGTTTTTTTCGAGGTTTAAAACGATCAAAAAGAGTAATAACAGGAATTACAAATAAGACTATAATATAACAAATATAAATAATATCTTGCTTGTCAAAACACGGTCTATATCCCTCACAATATTTTTTTAGCAAAAAGATAATAAGATTTATTTTAAGTATGAAAACAAAAGTTAGATAAAATCTTTTGTTTTTCCATATAAAATAATTAATAAAAAAAAATATTATTAATAATCCAGCAACAATTAAATATTGATAAAAACCTACATCTGCTGTTATAAAAAAGAGAAATGATAAAATCGCTGAAATTATTGATATACTAATATTTTTTCTCATAGTTTTAATTATCCTTAAAATGGAATATCTTCTGGGAATCCATCTGTATCGTAATTCTGATCTATAGTCTCTTTTACCACTTTGAAAAACTGTGGTAGAAGTTGCTTATAATTCTTTTTAATTTTTTCATAAAGAGAATTCAAAGCTTCGATCTTTTCTCTAGAAATATAATATTGCTCTTTGAATATATAAAGATTATTAAAGAGATCCCCAAATACAAATTCGGTAGCAAACAGCTCTCTAAACAGAACCTTTGGAAGATTTTCAAACATGTTTTCAATTTGATTTATTTCTAGATATTCATTTAATTTAAACAAAGGAAAACTTCTATAACCATCAACATCTGGATCATACGAATATCCTGTACAAACATTTTTAAGTGAGTTTTGAATTTCTTGTCGTAAATCATTTAATTCTTCAGAAGTTATATTTTTTAGTTCTGAATTTTTTATTTCAATATCTTTCTTTTCAATTATCATTTCATTAAGAAAATCATTATTTTGAATTTCTATATGCATTTTTGTCTTTTCTTTAAATTCTTCTTGAAGCGGTTTTATATTTTCCGTAAATCCATGGTCATTAGAAACAAAAAGAATTGATTCATAATTGTTATTGTTCGAAAAGTATTCAATCAAAGAAAGCCACAAGATAGTATCTTTAAATCCTTTATCACTATTTCCTGAAATAAAAGGTGCAGTTTTTTTGTAAACACGATCAATTATTTCTGCATAAGTTTCTTCTGATTTTGAAAAAGGAATTATTTTATTGAGAAATAGATTATTATAATTGTTTTGTACACCTATCTTTGTTAACTTGTATGCCTCATCAAATTCCTTTAGAAATTCCAGCTTTGCAAATGAATGTATTTCATTTGCAAGTTTACTAGCTTTGTCATATTTAGCTTTTAGATCCAAATATTGTTGAGATATTCTTTCATCAATTGACAGTTGTGTAACAAAAACTTCATAACTTTTACTTAGTTTCTCAACAACTGAATTTAAATCCTTTGAATGTTCAATTATAAAATTTGTATCAAAAATAAGTGCAACTCTGTTAGCCATAGTTTTCTCTCCTTACATTCCGCTTATGCGAGAAATTACCAGCTGCTTTAATTCTTGCAGTTTTACAAGTTCAGCAGTTTCTTTTATTATCATATTGATTATTGGATTCGTAGCTAAGTTAAATTTATTCAATTCATTTATTGTTGGAATCTTAAAAGAGATCTTACGAATTTCTCCAAGACTGACATATTGTTGTGTACTTCCTGTAAGAGTTTCATTTAGCCACTTTGAAAAATTATGACTTTTCAAGAAACATAATACCCAATTTCGATATGTCGTATTCATAGAAGTTTTCAATAAAGCAACATTTTTAATAGCAAATGTTACCTTTTCATCAGTAACTAAGGAAACATTTCCAACAGTTCCTATCATACTCATTAAAATATCATTTGTTTCAACCAAGCTTCGTTCATTTATTTTTTTGTAATCTTCTTCTGATATTTTATTTGTTTCATTCTTGTTGATATAAAAAGGAGAAAGATTTTGTGATGTTACTAGTGGATAGCCTTTTGGTAAAAATACAGGAGAATCATGGGTTCCATCACGAACATCTACTAAATTAGATAAAATAACTTTTTCTAGATTTTCTTTTCTATAATATTCCTCAAACAAACACTGTGCCGTCTTTTCCAGATTTTCATTTATTTTCTGCTTAAGCTGGATGCGTTTTGTGATGGCGTTGTAGGTGTTTACGATTTTTTCTTGTTCTTTTAGGTCGGGAACTGGAAGTTTCATATCACAAAAATCTTCCCATGGCATACTTCCGCGAACACCACCTACGGCAATATAAGAAGCTTCTCTATCAAACTCTGTTCGCATAAACCACATTGCAAGATAATCTGGCAAAACTTCATTTGTATTTATTATTCTGAAGATATAATAGGCAGGAGACATAATTGCTTCATCGTAATCTTTGAGACAAGCAATTGGTATTTTGCCATCACGACTAACCTGCATAAGAGAACATGCGAAATCATTCTTTCTGATTACTTGATACTTTGTAAGGTCTGTTCCAATTGTATTAGCTACAGATTTGATAAAACATTTATCAATACTAACTCCAATCAAATTCTGAACTTTACCATCTTTATTTCGTTCATCAATGAGTTCTACAATTTCCCCTAGTTTTTTATAATTCGCACTCATCTACTTTTCTTCCTCATCTTCCCAAAAAACAGAGGCCTTTGTATCTTCTGTAAGACCGATGCCGTCTCTTGTATTGAGAGGCGTAACGACTTTCTTTCCTGTTTTCTGCTCAAGTTCAATGCGGGCATTTTTGGCGATGCTTGCGCCGTCTACAGCGTTTTTTACATGGTCGCTAAAATTTTTAGGGTCATTGGATTCTGAAATTTCTTTTGTGGAAAGTTCTGCCAGCATATTCAAGACAAGTTCCTTGTTTGTCATGTTATCGCGTAGATTCTCTTTTTTAAGTCCTTTATATTCCTTGTATTCTTTTGCAGTTTTGCCTGCCCAGGTTTTGTAAATAATGTCGGTAAGAGTGGCAAACTGAACGCCCTCTTTTAAGCCGTGCTTTTTCCATTCGTCAGTAAGGTCTTTGCGGATTTCTATAGATTTGAGCCGCTGGTTTATCCAGTTCTCAGAGTATCCTAAGGCCCTGTATTCTGCCAAAGCCCGCTGAATTCCCTGCTCAGGATCCTGCATTTCATCAAGCCTTTCTTTGGCTACCTGTGCCATCCACAATTTGAA
>CAMNGG010000312.1 GCA_946537975.1 uncultured Treponema sp.
TGGCTGCTGCGAAGCAGCAGTTAAATAGTTTCTATACCACAAAAAGCGTGTAGCGCATTATTGCGCGGTTTTGAACCACGAAGCCGTGACTGGGAGCCAGAGTTTAGTTTTTTTTGTTTATAATGCAGAAGGCCTGAGCGAAGGTTATACCTAACCTTGACCAAGCCTGCATAAATCTTTAATATTTACAGTATGACTAAACAGGCTGATATTCTTACAGAATTTTTGGACAAAAAAACTATAGATTCGCTTTCTACCTTCCTTGATAAAGAAAAGGGTTACGAATCGTCGGCTGATGCGATAGCCATTGCGTTTGGTTCTGGAAAGGGTTTTGCAAAAATGAAGGAAGATGCGGTTGAAAAACTTGTATCAAGCTTCAAAAATAACCTTACCCTTTTGATTCAGAAAACCTGGGTTGAAAAATCAGACATAGCTTTGAAGGACCAGCTCCTTTACCAGCTCGACATTTTCCTGAGCAACAAATCATGGAAAGACAATTACGTTCTCTTTTTGCAGCTGATTAATCAGGCAGTATTTTTGATGTTCGGACAGAAGCCGGACACTCCAGATTTTGCAGAATATACTCTCCGCATTGATCCTGAATTCGGAATTTTCTGGTGGTACATTTCAAACCTTCCTCCCAAAACTGAATGGTCAGAAGAAAAATGCCGGTTAGCTATGCTGCTGGGAATGTACTTCCTTGCAAACTACTAAAAATTGACTAAGCAGACCGGGGCTTTTAGAGTTCCGGTCTTTTTTTTTATAACACGGCGGTCCCTGAGGTTCTCGAAGGGCCGCCTTATACAGGAGTTCTTATGGACCTGAAAAAAACAACCGATTCCCTGCGATCTGCCAGCCAGAAGCTCGCCCTGCAGAATGCCAGCGAGAAAAACCGCGCCCTTGCAGCCGTTGCAGATGCCCTGGACAAAAACCGCGCTTCTATTATTGCAGCTAACAAGCTTGATATTGATGCTGCCCGCGCAAACGGAATGAGCGAGTCTATTATTGACCGCCTTTTGCTTAATGACAAAAGAATCGACGGAATTATCGAAAGCCTCCGTCTTGTAATTGGCCAGACAGACCCCGTTGGCGAAGAAGTTGCCGGCTGGAAAACTCCTAATGGAATGACAATCCGCCAGGTTCGCGTACCTCTTGGGGTTGTTGCGATTATTTATGAAAACCGCCCGAACGTAACTGTAGACGCCTTTAGCCTTGCCTATAAAAGCGGTAACGCAATTTTGCTGCGCGGTTCTTCATCTTCTTATAAATCTAATGTGGAAATTGTTCGTGTAATTCGCGAGGCGCTTGCCGGTGTTGAAGGCGGCGTGCCTGAAGCTATTGAACTTGTTGAAGTTCGCGACCACGACCACAGCGACGTAGACCAGATTTTGAATGCTGTTGGTATGATTGATGTATGTCTGCCACGCGGCGGTAAAAAACTGATTCAGAATGTTGTGCAGAATGCCAGAGTTCCTGTTATTGAAACCGGAAGCGGTGTCTGCCACCTTTATGTAGACAGCGAGGCAAATCTTGATATGGCCTGCACAATTGCAGAAAACGCAAAAATCCAGCGCCCATCAGTTTGTAACGCGATTGAGTGCATTGTTGTTCACAGTAAAGTTGCTGCCGACTTCCTTCCAAAGCTGGAAGCAAAGTTTGCCGGCCGCGTAAAGCTGCATGCCGACGAGCGAGCATACGAGATTCTGAAAGCAGCGGTTCCTGAGGCTCTCGAAGGGCCAGCTGCCACCGTACTTCCTGCAACAGAAGCCGACTTCGGTAACGAATATCTGGACTACGAATGCTGCATCAAAGTTGTAGATTCAATTGAAGAAGCTATCAGCTACATCAATTCTCACAACACAAAGCACAGCGAAAGCATTATTTCCGAAAGCCGGGCTAACACAAGACTCTTCCAGTCTATGATTGACGCCAGCTGTGTTTATGTAAATGCAAGTACACGTTTTACAGACGGCGGCGAGTTTGGCTTTGGCGCAGAACTCGGAATCTCAACCCAGAAGCTGCACGCCCGCGGCCCTATGGGAATTAAAGTGCTTACAACTACTAAATATTTAATTGATGGCGAGGGACAGATAAGATAAAAAGCTTTTAGCTAAAAGCTAATAGCTAATAGCTTTTTAAGGAGTTATGGAATGGGAACAATAAATGACAGCTTAAAAAAAGCTCGCAAGATAGTAATTAAGATAGGCAGCAATACTCTGGCTAAAACTGACGGTACAATCAATCTGGACTTTATGCTTTCTTTTGCCGAGCAGTGCGCAAACCTAATCAAACAGGGAAAACAGATTATTCTGGTTTCTTCCGGAGCCCAGGTTGCAGGCGTTTCTACCACTAAGGAATGGGCCCGCAAAAAGGACGTGCATTACCGCCAGGCTCTTTGTGCTATCGGCCAGGTTGAGCTTATGCACCAGTGGCGCAAGGCCTTCCAGAAGCAGGAGCTTCACATTGGCCAGCTGCTGCTCACAAAAGATGATTTTGAAAATGAGCACCGCAGCCTCAACATCCGCAACACTTTGTTTACACTTGTGGACGAAGGTGTTGTACCCATCATCAACGAAAACGACAGTGTAAGCTACGACGAAATCAAAATTGGCGATAACGATAACCTGAGCGCCCTCACAGCAATTCTCTGGTCTGCAGACCTGCTTATTCTCTTCAGCGATATAGACGGTGTTTATTCTGATAACCCGAAAACAAATCCGGATGCAAAGCTGATTGAAAGTGTAGAATCTATTCCGGAGTTGCGAAAATCAATCAAAATTGGCGAAACAAATGCCTTTGGTACAGGCGGTATGGAAACAAAGATTCAGGCCGCAGAAAAGGTTACTGAATATGGAATTGATATGCTGCTGGCAAACGGCGGTAAAGAAAAGGCTCTCGCCTCGCTATACGACGACGCTGCTACTGGAACTCTTTTCCTTTCATAAACTACCGAAAAATTTACACCATTCAGAAAATTATCAAACTTTCATAATGGCCTATCCGAGTTTATACTCAAGGCATGAAAATTGAAAAGCTTTATGAAACTGCAAAAGACACGGAAGAGCGTATTTACCCGCTTTTTCCTAAAAATCGAACCTATGATGGCGAAGGCTGGATTCCAACTACTCTAACACTCAAATCGGAAGTATGCGGCCAGAAGTTTTATGGCTTCGGCGGTGCTCTTACCGAGTCTTCGGGATACGTACTTTCACATCTGCCGCAAGCTTTACGCAAACAGGCAATTGAAGCTTATTACAATCCGAAAACAGGAAATGCTTATCACTTCGCACGTATTCACATGAATTCCTGTGATTTCTCTCTCGATAACTGGGCCTGTGTTCCAGAAAAAGATGAAAGGCTTAAATCTTTTTCTATGGATCGCACCGATAAATATATTTCTCCATTGGCTATGGATGTTCAAAAAACTGCAAAAAAAGAAGGCAGCGACGTTCAATTTTTGCTGAGTCCATGGTCACCTCCATTATGGATGAAAGACAACGGCGATATGAACCATGGCGGTCACCTTTTGGACTGTTACCGTGAATTATGGGCTCAGTATTTTGTGACCTTTATTAAAGAGATGGCAGAACGCGATATTAAAATCAGTTTTGTCACAATACAAAATGAGCCGGCTGCTGTGCAAACCTGGGATTCCTGCGAATATACAGCAAAGGAAGAAGGCGAATTTGCGGCTAACTTCCTTGGACCGGCCCTCGAAAAAGCAGGCCTTGGAGACATAAAAATTTACATCTGGGATCACAACCGCGACCTTGCTCTTGAACGCCTTGAAGAATCCCTGAAGGTGCCGGGAGCTTCAAAATACGTTGCCGGTCTTGCTTTTCACTGGTACTCGGGTGACCAGTATGACAACATAAAAGAAATTGCCCGCCGCTATCCTGACATCGACCTTTGTTTTACCGAAGGCTGTATTGAAGGCGGACCTCGTAATGGTGCCTGGTTTACCGGTGAACGTTATGCCCACAACATAATCAACGATCTGAAAAGCGGGGCTACAAAATGGATAGACTGGAATATTGTTCTTGATATGCAGGGCGGTCCAAATCATGTTGGAAACTATTGCGATGCCCCGATTCTTGCTGATGAAAAAGAAGGAAAACTCTACTTCCAGAGTTCATATTATTACATTGGACATTTCAGTCGTTTTATACAGGAAGGTGCCGTTCGTCTGGAAGCTGAAATTACATCTGCCATGACGCCCGCAACAAGAAGCGGCCATCTGACAGATGAAGCAGAAACTATTGCCTTTAAGAACCCGGATGGTTCTATCGTTCTGATTCTTACAAACTGCACTGAAGCGGATTTAATTTTCAACTTCAATGAATTGAAGCTTCGCATTCCGCCTCGTGCAATTCAGACCTGGATTCTGAAAGAATAAAAATAGCTGAAACAAATTTTTTTATTGCTAATTAATTAAAACTCCCCCATAATTAATATATAACCATTATGAGGGGGTTTATTTTTTGTGGAACTATAATCTCATTCTTCCGGAATGTGTCATCATAGGCACCTTCCTTATTTTCTATTTTACTCAGCCCCGCCTACCCATCAAAATCAACAGAGCCTTTATCTATATTATTGTAATTGATCTGCTTACCCTTTTAATTGATGTTGTGAGTTCATATTGTCTGGAGCATTTTAGCAGCCTTGATCCTTGCATTCTAAGGATTCAGAATGTTGTTTTCTTTGTTTTATTTCTGCAAAGAACTTTCTGCTTTTTGATGTTTACAACAATAATTGTAAAAAAGGATATGCGGACTTCTAAAAAGGAAGGCCTTATTTTTCTTCTTCCAACGCTGGCCGTCCACGTAATTGTTTTTATGAATTTCTTTTGTGACACAATTTTTAGAATTTCAAATTCGGGAGAATACTCTCAGGGACCGCTTTATTGTCTGATTTACGTCTGTGCTTATTACTATGTTATTCTTTCAATTATCTATGTAATTCGCTACCGCAAAAATATTTCTTCCGGAGAATTTATTTTCTGCCTTGGATATAACCTTGTTCTTCTAGCTGGTTACACACTGCGAATTGTTTATCCCCGCTATTTAATAATGAATTTCTTTACTCTGGTTTCAATAATTGTGATTTATCTGGCCTTTGAAAATCCGGCTTTGTTTGTTGAAGAAAAAAGCGGCGCCTTTAACAGAAAGGCCTTAATGCACTTATTTATGGAAATGAAGGCAGAAAAATATCCATTAATTCTCGGCTTCACAATTCATAATTATGGAGAGCTTCGTGATATTTATTCTAATACACAAACAGACAAGGGACTTTCTCTTATAGGTTCCTTTTTAAAACAGTCTTTTCCTAAGCTCATGATTTTTTATCTGCGCGATGGAAGATTTGTTCTTGTAGGAAAAGATGCATCTGAAGCTGAGGATATAAAAAATAAAATCCGCAGCCGTTTTGATTCTGCATGGAATACTGGTGAAGATGTAGATTTGTTTCTGGAAATCAGCTTTGCACAATTAAATCCTGAGACAACTAAGTATAACCGCGACTTACTTTTTACAACCCTGCTTACATCTCTGGCTGATATTCAATCTAAAAATCAGCCGGAGATTAATGTTACAGTAGAACAGGTAGAAAAAATTGAACTGAACAAGCATATTAAGAGAGTTGTTGAACTTGCAATCGAACGCAATTCTATTGAATTATATCTTCAGCCGGTTGTTGATGCCAGAAGTCAAAAACTTACAGGTGCAGAAGCTCTTGCAAGAATCCGGGATTCAAACGGAGAAATCATTCCGCCTTCACAGTTTATTCCTATAGCAGAAAAGAACGGCCGCATAAATATTCTTGGTCAGCAGATGTTTGAGAAGACCTGTCAGTTTTTGCATGATAATGATATTGAAGCTATGGGGCTTTCCTGGATTAATGTAAACCTTTCGCCTATTCAATTCCTGCGCCGCGACCTTTGCGATAATTTTACGGCGATTCTCAAGAAATATAACATTCCTGCAGAAAAGATTCATCTTGAAATTACAGAAGAGTCTATGATTGATTATGAGCTTCTTAAAAAACAGATGGAAGCTATGAAGGCTGCCGGCTTCTGTTTTTCCCTTGATGATTATGGCCGCGGTTATTCAAATATCGCAAGAATGAAGAAATGTCCTTTTATCAACGTGAAGCTCGATATGGAATTTGTATGGGATTATTTTAAGGAAAAAGATAAGATTCTGCCTACTCTGGTTCAGACAATCAAACAGATGGGCTTTACTGTTACAGCAGAAGGAATTGAAAGCCTGGAGCTTGCCGATACCATGAGAGACATCGGCTGCAACTACCTCCAGGGCTTTGTTTTCTCTCAACCTATTCCTGCAAACGAATTTGCAGGAAAATACGGCAAGAATTAATTAAGCAAAAAGCTCTGTTGTCTTGAGCCATTCTGCAACGGCTGTAGCTTCCTTGTCAAGCTCGCGGTCGTCTTCAACAAAGGTGCTCATCTTACGAACCTCGTCGTGAACCTTCTTTGTGAATGGAGCAAAATCTTCATATCCTGCAAGATCAACTGCCTGCATAGCCGCAAGAAGATGAGTTGCAAACTGAAGGAATACAAGCTCAATCTGTTCAGCCCACTTGCGTGCAGAAATTGTACCCATGCTCACCTTATCCTGATTGAGGGCTTCTGTTGGAGCGGAAGTCAAAGAAACAGGGAAGCAGTAGGTTGCAACTTCACCACGAATTGCGGAAATTGTAATCTGGGCAGCCTTAAAGCCGAGACGGAGACCTGCACGAGGGTGGTCAGCCGGCGTAAATGGAATAAGGTTTTCTGTAAGCCCGTTGAACTTTCCGTCGATGATTACTTCTGCCTGCTTGTCTGAAAGGTCTGCAATGTTTGCGAGAGCAGTTCTCATGTAGTCGCAGGCAGCACAGATGTGTCCACCGTAGAAGTTACCTGTGTTATAAAGGCGGCCTGCTTCAATATCTACAAGAGGATTATCGTTAGCTGAGTTTAACTCTTCGGTAATGAGGTCACGGGCAAAGCGCAGTGTGTCGCGGTAAACACCAGTAATCTGAGGAGCGCAGCGGATAGAGTAGCGGTCCTGGATTTTATTTGTCTGAGCAACGAATCCTTTTCCTTCCATCTTTTCAATCTGATTTTTAAGGAAGTCTTCGTAGCGCCATACGCGTTTTGAATCTTTAATGATGTCATAAACGTAAGCGGCGCTCTCGCACTGGCCGCGGTGGTTTTTAATCTCACTAACTTTAGCAACAAAAGGAGTATCTTTTCCGCGTGTGATTTCTGAAGTTACTGCTGTAAGGAAGTCTGAGATTTTTGCAAGGCGTTCTGCCTTTTTCCAGGCAAGAGAAGCAACGGCTGTCATAACTGATGTACCGTTCATAATTGCAAGACCTTCCTTTGCTTCGATTGGAAGAGGCTCGATTCCTTCTGCCTTGAAGGCTTCCATTGTCGGGCAAATGCGGCCCTTGTAGTAAACCTCGCGCTGTCCCATAATAACCGCGCCAAGATAACTGAGCGGTGTAAGGTCGCCAGAAGCACCAACAGAACCAAGCTGAGGAATTACCGGAATGATATCCTTGTTAAGAAGAGTTTCCATCATGCGGGCAAGCTGAGGACGGATCGCCGAATGGCCGCCCTTTACGTTTCCGTTCAGGCGGGCAAGTACTACTGCACGACCAGTTTCGTGGTCAAACTTTGGACCAAGACCAATTCCGTGATAAGTACAAATTACGCGCTGGAGCTCGCCGGCTTTTTCAACAGAAATCTGATTGTGACAGCTGTCGCCAAAATCAGTTGTTACGCCATAGGTTGGCACTCCGGTCGCGATATAATCTTCAAGAAACTTGCGGCTTTTTTCCAGAGTTTCCCAAAATGCCTTATCATCAGGGAGCTTTACTTCTTCGCCCTTCAAGGCAACATCACATACATCTTCAATAGTTAAATCGTTTCCACAAATAGTCTTCATATCTGTGAATTATAATGAAAGGGCGCTACTCACACAACTGATATAAACAAGGCTACCAAGTTCCGCGCCTTTTATTGCAGGTACAACAATCTTATTCTGCTTAATCATTTCATTAATGATAGGCTTTGCCGTTTCGCCATCGAGTCCATCGTTTTCTAAAACTTCAATATTTTTCAACTGATGATTTTCTACAGTTACCATTAAGTGCAGATGAAGAAAACTTGTGTATGTCTGTCCTTCGTATTCTCCATCTTCAAGCTGAGAAAGCTCTACCTTGTAAAATGGAAGTGAAGAGGCTTCCTTAAAGCGGGTCTTTTTTCTGGAAATATGCCAGCCACCCGCCATAAGACTGATAAGTGCCAGCAGCATCAAAAAAGAAGAAATATCTGATTTTGTATTTCGTTTGAACTTAGTTTTAACTTGTGACATTCTAACGACGATTTAACTCCGGATGCGCATCGTAGAATTTATTTTTGTCTTCATACATGTTTATGTCTGCAGTTTTCATTGCATTATAAATTTTCTGGCTGTCTTCTTCTAAGCAAAGTCCTACAGCAAAGCTTACACTATCTGTTTCTGCTGCCTTGTCTTTAATCTTCTTTTCATATTGCTGTAATTCTTTCATAGAAGTATCGCGCAAAAGAATCATAAACTCGTCACCACCGGCACGGTAGATTTCTGCGTTTTCAAAAACAGACTTCAATATAGCAGCAGCGTCCTTAATCAGTTTATCTCCGGCAGAATGGCCGTTGTCATCATTCATGCGCTTAAGACCATTCAAATCTGCAAAAACAATTCCAATATTTTTTCTGCCAGGACGGTCATCAATACCAAGCTGCATAACACGGTTGTTCATTTCATTACGATTAAGCACACCGGTAAGCATATCTACCGTACTCAAAATGCGGAACTTATCGAACATCTGATAGCTGGAAATTTCAGAAGCAAGGAAGAAGGTTGTAAGCTCCAGGGTCTCTTTAATGTGCATGGTCTTTTCAGTATCAAAATTGTTAGCCCAGATATAGCCCAAAAGCTCGCAGCCTGATTTAAGAGGAAAAAGAACAAGACTCTCTACATTGGCTTCTTTCAGCGAATCATACCAGGCTTTGTCTTTTTCTTTAATGAAATTCATTTCATCCGGATTTCGATAGATTATGCAGTTACTGCCGTTAAGAACTCCTTCCCAGGTTTTTGCAATATTATAAAAATCCGGAGTAAACCAGTCTTCCTTATATTTTGTTCTGCGGTATTTCTCATCAATGTCTTCACCAAGCAGGCTGCATTGCTCTGTAAGGTCATTCATTCCAAGAAGTCCACAATAATCAGCGCCACAAATAATGCGGATATCTTTAATTACTTCCTTTAAGGTTGCCTTAAAATCTGT
>CAMNGG010000313.1 GCA_946537975.1 uncultured Treponema sp.
ACAAAGACACAATTAAACTTCTTTTTGCCGGTGACATTATGGCTCACTCGGTTAATTATTATATTACTACTTACGAAAAAATCTGGCGGGACGTACGCGATGTTATTTCGGAAGCAGACTTAGCCTTCGCTAACATTGAAGCTCCGATTGACACAACAAAGGCCGCCGCTTCTTACCCAAGCTTTAACATGACACAAAAATATGTACAGGCCGCAGTAGATGCGGGCTTTGATGTTTTTTCACTTTGTAACAATCACACAAACGACCAGTACAAAAACGGAATACTCGAAACTATAAAGACAACTAAAGCTATCACTTCACACACGAAAGAAACTCTTGGAAACGATATTTATTTTTCCGGCACAAAGGAAACAGCAGACACAAAGCTTTCTGCCCTCACCTTCAACTATTTTGAAACTAACGGATGGAAGTTTCTCTTTCTCCCGATAACAGAGCTGTTAAACCGTCCCGATGCAGCAGACTATATCAACTTCATAAAACCAGATGAGGAATCACGAAAGGCCTTTATCAGCCATGTAAAAGAACTTCGGGAATCACATCCCTGTGACCTTTTTATTATTTCCGTTCACACAAGCGAACCTGAATACACCCGCAACATAACCGAAAAGCAGAATCAGTTTTACATGGATTTACTTGAAGCGGGTGCAGATGTAGTCTGGGCTAACCACGCCCACATCATTAAAGACAGAAAAATCATTGTAAATACAAAAACTAACCGTGACAAACTGATTATGTACGCCAATGGCAACACAATTTCCGGTCAGCGAACAAAGCCTGAACTCACTTCTAAAAATCCGACCGGAGAGCGCGATAATACAGGCGACGGACTTTTTTACATAGTCACACTTCACAAAGAAAAAGACGGCTCTATGAAAATAAAAAAATGCGAGCCTTATTTTATAACCACCTACATTAACACCGCAAACGAGTATGTTATCAAACCGCTCAATCAGGATTTTGTAGATTATCTTTACGACGTTCCCCGTACAAACTGGGCAAAATATATTGAACGCCGTATCAAAATCAATAAAGAAGCAACAAAGGATTTAATAGAATGGCAATAAATCAGATTGATTATAAGTCTCTTCCAGTTTACGCACAAAAGCAGAAAATTTTAGACTGCCTTGAAAATAATCAGGTAGTAATTGTAGAAAGTCCGACCGGCTCCGGAAAAACAACCCAGATTCCGGTAATTTTATATGAGGCCGGCTATGCCACAAGCGGAATGATTGGCGTTACCCAGCCGCGTAGAATTGCAGCTCTCAGTGTCAGTGAATTTATTTCAAAGCAGTTAGGCACAACTTACCCGGGACTTGTCGGCTACAAAATGCGTTTTGAAGATTACACTAACAACGACACCCGCATCAAAATCATGACTGATGGAATTCTCCTTCAGGAAATGAAGCTGGACCCGTGGCTCAGCAAATACAGCGTGCTTATGATAGACGAAGCGCACGAACGAAGTCTCAATATTGACTTTGTTCTCGGCCTTGTAAAAAGAGTTCTCCGGGAGCGTAAAGACTTCCGTGTAATTGTGAGCTCTGCTACAATGAACACTCAGGTTTTCTCCGAATATTTTGATAACGCACCAATTGTTTCAATTGACACAGTTACCTTCCCGGTTGCCCTTGTTTATGATCCGGTTCCGGGCGGTTCAACAACCTCTACAGACTCCGGCTGCGACCAGCTTCTTACAAAGATTTACAATACTGTAGACCGCGTACTCGATAACGATGAAGACGGAGCAATCCTAATCTTTCTGCCGGGAGAAAAAATCATTAAGGACTGTATGGATAAGCTTTACTACTCGCCTATTGGCCGCAAGCTTCACATACTGCCGCTTTACGGCCGCCTTCCAAAAGAAGAACAGGAACGTGTTTTTGAAAAAGCTCCGGAGGGCAAACGCAAGGTTGTAATTTCTACGAATATTGCAGAGACCTCGGTAACAATCAGCGACGTTACGACAGTTATTGATTCAGGCCTTTGTAAACTGAACTTTTACAGCCCGCGCACCTACACCTCGAGCCTCATAGAATCTCCCGTATCGCGCGCATCCTGCAATCAGAGAAAAGGACGAGCCGGCCGTACCCAGCCGGGAACCTGCTACCGTCTTTATTCCCGCAAAGACTTCGACCTCCGCCCGGAATACACAACCGAAGAAATCTACCGTACCGACCTCAGCGAAGTTGTTCTGCGCATGAGTGAGCTTGGTATTACAGACTTTTTTGATTTTGATTTTATTGCAAACCCTGGCCGCGAAGGTATTATTGGAGCAGTTGATACTCTGCACATTCTGGGAGCTCTTGAAGAGGATAACTCTCTTTCCAGCATTGGTCAGATGATGGTTAAATTCCCTCTGGAGCCGAGAATAAGCCGCATTATCGTAGAAGCAATTATGCGCTTCCCGGATGTTCTGGATAAGGCGCTCATTGCCGCTTCCTTCCTGTCTGCAAACTCACCTTTTGTGCTTCCGCCTAACGAAGAAATGGAAGCCCGCAAGGCCCATCACCGCTTTCAGGACATTCAGGGTGATTTTTGTACCTACCTTAATATTCTCAAAGCCTTTAAGGATACCGATAATCGTGAAAAGTTCTGCAAGAAAAATTATCTTGACGAACGTGTAATGTGTGAAATAGAAAACATAAACGAACAGCTTATAGAAATTGTAAGTGAAAAAATGGGCATTCCTGTTGTTGAAGGAAAAGGCAGTGTACAGGATTATCTTTGCTGTATTGCGGCGGGTATGCTTCAGTTTGTATGTATACGCACCGGACGTGAAAGCTACCGTTCCCTTACAGCAGACCACATCTGCATTCATCCTGGCAGCGTAATGTTTAAAAAAGACCCTGTATTTATAGTTGCCGGGGAAATCATCCGAACAAGCCGTATTTACGCCTCCAGCGTTTCTCCTCTAACCCGTCCTATGTTAGACACAATTAACCCGGAGCTTTTTGAGCGCCTTATGGCCTGCAAAAAAGAGCGCGACTCTTCCCGGGAAGCCCGCATGCTCGAACAGGAAAAGAACCGGACAGCAAAGGCTCTTCGCCGCCAGGAAGCAGAAGAACAGAGAAAAAACGGCAAGAAAGCAAAAAAAGCCGCAGCACTTGCCGCAGGGCAGGAAGTACAGAATGCAGACGACTCTCTTTCTCTCGGCGGCTTCCTCTTCCCTACAAAAAAAATCAAGGGAAAGAAAACAGCCCTGCTCCCTCTGGAACAGCTGCTTGAAGCCCTTAAAAATGAAGCTAACAAAAACAAACTCAATAACGCCGGCCAGCTCCGCGGCTCTGTAATCACAATGGATCAGGGCTCAATGCTGAACGGTGAAAAGCTTTCCTTGATTTTTGAAATTGCAAAAGCTATAGACCTGCGTCCACTTGCAGAAAAAAAATGGAACCGCCACATGAATGCAGATGTAAATGACCCGATTCAAAAGGAACAGCTTGTTGATTCTCTTGCCTTTATTTTGCGAACAGCTATCGCAAAACAGAAGGGACGTGAATATGGCTTTATTACACTTTACAATAACGGAAACGGCAGCTACTGGTTTAAGGTTTCCAGAGGCTTTTCTACTGCCCTGGTTGAAAGCCATTCCAGTCTTGAAACTCTTATCGAAGAAAATGTAGACTGGTCAAAAGAAGAAAAGTCTGCAATTAACAAGGCTCTGGCGCTGGTTAATTCCCTGTATAACGCATAATCAGAATAGTCATATCATCCTTTGCAACTGCTTCTGCCTTATAGGCAGTAAGCTGTTCCATGATATTCTGAACCTGCTGTTCAACCGGCTTTGCAATATTTTCAATAAGAATATCTGTAAAGCCCTGCAGAGTGAGTTCTTTATTATGTGGGCCAAGACAATCTGTAACTCCATCGGTATAAAGAATAAGCTGATCTCCGGCTTCCAGACGCAGCTTCTTTTCAACATAGTTAGACGCAATGGAACTCAATCCTATTGCCCCGTGAGAAGCGGCTGTATTTTTCAAAACCTCCAGAGAATCATTTTTTTTGTGATATAAAAGCGGTGCCTGATGTCCGGCATTTACAAACTCAAGTTCAGCGCTATTATCTGAATTAATCTTTTTTACCCGAACAAGTATTCCTGTTATATAATTTTCGATATCACCCTTTTCAACAATAACCCGTTCGTTGATTTTATTCATCATATCAACAATACCGAGCTTTTCATTTTCATAAAATTCCTGACTTATGAGGTTCTTTGCAAGCAGGGTTATGATTCCGGATGAAATTCCATGTCCTGAAATATCATAAAGTCCCAGGCCCTTGAGTTTAGCTTTTTCACCGGCAGCAGCATCAGCTTTCTTTTCCGAATAAATATCATAAAGGTCTCCGGTAACACCAGCCATAGGAAGACACATATAAGAAACTTCCCAGCCTTCAAATACTGTGTATTTCTGCTTGTAAAAAGTTTTTTGAATCAATGCCGCCTGATTTATTTCCGTAGAAAGCAAATCCTTCTGTTCTACAAGCTCATGCTCTGTCTGATTAATTCTATGCTTAAGAAAAAATGCAAAGATATACTCAAAAAGATAAACCAGTGGAAGACGGGTTCTGAATACATTTGAAAAAGGATAGACCAGCCCTTTTGAAATGAAAGGTCCCCAGAGTGCAAGTCCAAACAAAATTAAAACTATAGTATTTAATAAAATAAAGCCCCTATAAGGCATAAGGTAAATCGTAAAAAGCGGAATAACAAGCAGCCAGGTGATACCGAAGCCTTCGGTTCCTCCGCTGTATAAAAACCAGACTGTAAGGGCAATAACCATTAAGCAGCCGGATACATAAAAAAATCTCAGTTTTTTTGTAAGCAGAATATGAAAGAAGGTTATAATCATCAGGGATGAATATAGAACTGTAGAAATTACAACAGGAAGGTTGGAGTCTTTGAGAGCTATAAAAATCATCACCAGCCCTTCTATACCTATTGCAAGGCTTATAAAGAGGGCCATGTGATAATTTTTTCTTTTGATATAATCAGGAAGCTCTTCTCTCTTTTTTAACCACTCCATCAAGCCTGCCTTATTTGGCAGCTTCCTCATCCTCTATTGAAAGCAGCTTTTTTATTCTGTTCTTTACTCCAGAATTAGCCTTCTTATCTTCGTAAATAGCACGCATTAGAGGAACTGCCGATGAAAATCTGTTAGTTTTATAAATATCGAGTCCAAGGCTTTGTGTCGTTGAATCCTTAGAGCTCAGATATTTTACACATATATCATCATAAGCCGACTTTTCGTACTTGGCAAGTTCTTTTCCAATTGCATAGCGAAGATCTTTTCTTTTATCATCATTAAGGCATTCTTCTGCCAGCTCAAGGATTTCCTTTTCTCCGGCATTACCTTCTTTCAGAAGCACCTCAACAATTTTTTTCTTTGTGGCATCACCGACTTTTTTATCACCAAGCTGAGCAATAAGATATTCATTTCCTTCACTTGTATTCAGTGCCGCAATTGAAGTTATTGCTTCTTCCTTGATTACTTTTTCACTGTCGCTTTTTGCCCGGTAAATCAGATAAGGGGTCGCATCACTAAGCTTCATTTCTTTTACGGTTTTAATTGCTTCCTGACGTACTCTCCAGTGTTCATCTCGAATTCCCTGCAGTATTGTTTCTTCAGCTTCTACAACTCCCGGAAAATGTGAAAGACCTTTTATGACATACTGTCTGAGGTTTGGATCAGTTTCGGAAAAAAGTTCTACAAGGATTGGAACTGATTCATTTTTTTCCATTAGCCCCAAGGCTTCGGCTGCGTACATTCTTACATAAAGATTTTCATCTTCATCTTCCGCAACCTCTACTACTTTTTCCCAGGTTTGAATAGCATGCATTTTTCCGCAGGTGCGCATAAGAGTCTGGCGCTGGGCATCGCTAAGGTCTTCTCTTTCAAGATATTCTACAAGGAACATTGCTTCACCGGGTCCACCTATTTCTCCGATAGCCGCAATTGCATCATTGAAGTAAGAATCATTTTCAGATTCAATTAAGGAAAGAACTGCAGGAATTGCTTCCTTTGTTTTTACTGCTGAAATGTACTGGAAGCAGGCTTTTACCAGATCATTTTTTTCTTCATAGGGATCGTTCAAAGTTTCTACGGCAAAATCTTCAAGGCAGGGATCTTCCAGCTGTTTAAAATAATTGAGCACCTTCTGTTTAATTGTTGTATTTCTGGTAACCTGAAATACATCGTAGATTTCTTCTGTAAAACGAGGATCATCATTTTTTATCAATTCATCCACAAGTGTCGAGATTTCAGAAGGCACGCCATATTTTATTGTATTGGATTTATTTTCATAATCCTTTTCTGATTCATCTTTTTCTGCTGCTTTTGCCGCTTTTTCTTTATCTATTGGCTTTGGACGTTTTGCCGCAGGTATTTCAGAAATACCACCCTTTGAGCTTATGAGCTCTTCTTCTGCATATATTACAGAAACGGAAAATGCCAGAAATAAAGATAATAAAAAAATCAGTTTCTTCATATTTGCCCCTGTACTTCCTTACACTCCCTGATGGAATTTTTCAAGGAAGCTTTTACGGTAATCCTCAAAACGGTCTTCTTCGATTGCCGTTCGAATCTCTTTAAGCATATTGTTCAAGAAATACAGGTTATGATAGCTTGCAAGTATACTGCTCAAAATCTCCTGTTCCTTAAACAAGTGCCTTAAATAACTTCGGGAATAAGTGCGGCAAACTTTACAATTACATTCTGGCTCCACAGGTCCAAAATCATGGATCCAGCGTTCCTGCTTTATACTCAGCATACCACGGCGGGTAAAATATGAGCCATTTCTTGCATTGCGGGTTGGCAGTACACAATCGAACATATCGATTCCAGCCTGAACTGCATCAAGAATATATTCCGGTGTACCAATTCCCATAACATATTTTGGCTTGTCCTCCGGCAGGAATTGAACTGTATAATTCATGAATTTAGTAAACTCTTCCGGCGGCTCTCCAACACTGAGTCCACCGATTGCTATTCCCGGCATATCTATAGAAGAAACAAACTCAGCGGACTTTTGTCTCAAATCTTCAAAAAAATTTCCCTGAACAATCGGAAATAATATTCCCTGGTAGCCCTTCTCCCGCTGTTTTTCCCATTCGTTTTTTGCGCGGACAAGCCAGTCGCTTGTAATTCGCAAAGCCTTCTCTGCTTCCTTACGCTCAACACCCCAGCCCGAGCAGACATCCAGCTGCATCTGAATATCAGAATTAAATTTTGTCTGAGTTTCAACAACATTTTCCGGAGTAAACATATGATAACTGCCGTCAATGTGGCTCTGAAAGCGCACACCTTCATCAGTGATTTTTCGAAGCTTACTCAAAGAAAAAACCTGAAAGCCGCCGGAATCTGTAAGAAAGTTTTTCTTCCATTGAGAAAAGCCGTGTAAGCCGCCGGCTTCCTTTATTAAATCAGGCCCGGGGCGCAGAAAAAGATGATAAGTATTTGCAAGGATGATATCAAAATCAATTTCTTCAAGAAAATCTTTCGGCATTGCCTTTACGGTTGCATTAGTTCCAACCGGCATAAAAACCGGAGTTCTTACATCTCCATGAGGAAGATGCATTATTCCAGTCCGAGCTTTTCCATCCGATGCCTTATGCTTTATGTCAAATATTTTTAAAACTTCA
>CAMNGG010000314.1 GCA_946537975.1 uncultured Treponema sp.
ATGGATACAATTTCCGAAGAAGAAAAGGCTGCCTGGCACGGCTTTGGTGGCGGCGACCTTCCGGACATGCAGCCTTACAGCTTTGAAAACCTGATGAACGAATATGAACGATTCAGCGCCGACAGCGAATGGATGCCTAAGGTTATTCTGATTGCAAAGACGGTTCTTGTATGGCTGGACCAGCTCACAAAGCAGTACGGCTACCCTATTACACGCCTGGATCAGATTCCGGATGCAGAGCTTGATAAGCTGCGAGACGAAGGCTTTACCGGCCTCTGGCTGATTGGTCTTTGGGAGCGCTCTAAAGCCAGCCGCCGCATCAAGCAGATTTGCGGTAACCCTGAGGCGGCCGCTTCTGCCTACTCTCTTTATGATTATAACATTGCTTCGAATATCGGTGGCTGGGATGCATTGGCTAACCTCCGTCAGCGCTGCTGGCAGAGAGGAATCCGCCTTGCTTCTGATATGGTTCCTAACCACACCGGTATGGACGGCGACTGGGTTATCAATCACCCGGATTATTTTATACAGCGCCGCGATAATCCTTTTCCTCAGTATACTTTCAATGGAGAAAATCTTTCGCAGGATGGACGCGTGTCGCTCTTCCTGGAAGACCACTACTACAGCAAGGATGACTGTTCGGTAGTTTTCAAGCGTGTTGATAATCAGACTGGAGACACCCGCTACATCTACCACGGAAACGATGGAACAGGCCTTCCCTGGAATGACACAGCTCAGATTGACTTTTTGAATCCGACTGCCCGCGAGGCTGTTATGCAGGAGATTCTGCATGTTGCACAGAACTTCCCTATCATCCGTTTTGATGCGGCTATGGTACTGGCAAAAAAATCTATCCGCCGCCTCTGGTATCCGGAGCCGGGTCATGGAGGAGATATTGCAACAAGGTCGGAGACCGGCCTTTCCACCCAGCAGTTTAACGACGCAATTCCAAACGAGTTCTGGCGCGAGGTTGTAGACCGCGTTGCGGCAGAATGCCCGGACACTCTTCTTCTTGCCGAAGCCTTCTGGATGATGGAAGGTTACTTTGTCCGCACCCTTGGTATGCACCGCGTTTACAACTCGGCCTTTATGAACATGCTCAAAAAAGAAGAAAATCAGAAATACCGAGAGACGGTAAAAAATACAATCACCTTTGATCCGCAAGTTCTTAAGCGTTATGTAAACTTTATGAACAATCCGGATGAGGAAACTGCCATTGCCCAGTTTGGTGACGGCGACAAATATTTTGGTGTATGTACTCTGATGATTACAATGCCGGGACTTCCTATGTTTGGTCACGGCCAGATTGAAGGCTTTACCGAAAAATACGGAATGGAATACACAAAGGCTTACAAGGACGAAAAACCGAGTCAGTATCTGGTAGACCGCCACTGGCACGACATCTTCCCGCTGATGAAAAAACGCTACCTCTTCTCCGGCGTAGACAACTTCCTTTTCTACGATCTTTGGGAAGACGGCCATGTAAACGAGAACGTGTTTGCCTACTCTAACGGAGCCGGTGACGAACGAGCGGTAGTTTTCTACAACAACAAATACGACCGCGCTGCCGGCTGGATTAAACAGTCTGATCCTTATGCAGTTAAGACAGGTAATGGTGATGAAGTTGTGATGAAATCGCGCAGCATCTCCGAGGGACTTAATTTGACAGCCGAAGACGACAAATACTGTATCTTCCAGGAACACAGAAGCCGCCTCTGGTTTATCCGCAAATCCAGCGAGGTTTGCGAAAAAGGTCTCTTTGTAATGCTCAACGGTTTTGAATATCAGGTTTACCTCAACGTTCATCAGGTGAGCGACCAGGCAGACCACCGCTATAAAATTTTGTGCGACTTCTTAAACGGCCGTGGCTGCGAAGACATTGAAACCGCATGGCAGGAATTGATTTATAAAGATTTGTATGCTGATTTGCACGCATATGCTAGCAAAGTGATGGAGCCTCTCTTTGAAGCCTTTGGTTATGAGAAGATTAAGGATAAGGCGGAAGTGGAAGTTGCCAAGTCCTCGGCTGATGCAAAGAAATCTACAAAATCAAAGACCGCTGCTAAAAAGCCGGCCACCCTCACCGCAAAAAAAGTGACAGACATAATGACCGCCGCAAAGAAGGAGCTTACAGCCTTTATAAAGACTTCTTCTAAGTTTGCGGGCAAGGATGTAAAACTTGACGCCGCAAAAGAATCGGCAGAAATTACAGCCCGCCTCAAAAGGCTGGTTGCCATTCATAATCTTAAAAAGGCAAAGCAGCCTGCAGATTTGCAGAAGGCTCTCCTCAAGGCTGCTGACGCGACAAGTTTTTCAAGTCTCATGGAAGTTGCAGATGCCGGCCTCGAAAAGCAACTTTTGTGCTGGGCACTCTGCGGAAGTCTTGCAGAAAAAGGCTATGCTTTGAACTTTGCTTTTGGCCGCAAGTTCAACGAATACCTGCGCGAAGAAAAGCTTTCAGATAAGGACGAAAGATGGAATCTTACAAAGCTCTTTGTTCTTGCAACCGCTACAAGCACTGCCGCAATCAAAAAGGATTCAAAGGCAGCCGCATTCGAAGTAACAAAGCTTTTGATGCAGAGCCGCTGGTGCGGACTCTTAGCCGGAACTAACAGCTTTGACAATATCCGCTGGTTCAACAAGGAGCTTAGCGACGACTCTTTGAATAAAACAATTCTGCTGCTGGCCCTGACCGGAAAAGCCGCAGACTTCGCAAACATCCAGAAGTTCAACAAACTTCTGACAGCCGCAAAAACTAAGGCTGCCTACAAGTGCGAGCTTATGCTCAAGGAGTTTGAGCCGAAGGTAGTGGTAAAGAAGGCAACAAAGTCTTCAACTAAACCAGCCGCAAAAAAGACCTCAGTAAAGTCTTCAAAAAAATCACCAAGCCCAAAAGTCACTACTAAAAAAACAACAAAGAAGTAATGAACCGAATATACTGGGACCTGGATAAGATTTCTATGTTGACTGATTCTATGGACGCATCATCTCATAGTCATGGGATGATGCAGTTTTTTGTCTGCCTAAAAGATTCATTAAATATTAAAATAAAAGGTAAAAAGATAGAAACCTCCTGTATACTGGTAAATAAAAATATAAAACATTCATTTAATACAGAAAATCAAATTTGCTTTACTTCAGTTATAGAGCCAGTTTCATCCTTCGGAATAGCATTAAATACTCTGCTTGGAGATAAAGATTATTATATTCCTGGAGAAAATCAGACCGTCCGGATAAGAACATGCCTTGCTCCGATGATTGAAAACTTTTC
>CAMNGG010000315.1 GCA_946537975.1 uncultured Treponema sp.
TGTCCTCATTCGTAATGTTTATGGAGAAACAATGGATGATTTTATTTGCCTTGTAAAAATCACAGCGGTAAAAAAACTTGTATGGAACGAAGTGATTTTTGTTGAGGATATGGTGGAGCTGGATGCTCTTTCTGCAAAAATAACAGAGCTCTTTTTCAAAAAGGGAATTATAGAAAAAGATGAGTTTATACGACTTTCACAACGAAACCGCAATATCAACCTGATTGGAAATCATCAAGACACGGCAGAAGAAATCTTTACTGCCCTTGAAGATTTTTCCAAAGAAAGCAGTCTTGGCTTTATTGTAAACTTTAGCTGCCAGGAAGATTTTATGGGGAACGGCCTTTTTATTTCTCTTGGAGACCTACATTTTCACCCCGAATTAATTCTGGACGGCAGACGCCTTATAAATGATTTTCCGGATGCAAACCTGAACCGTGTTTATCTTGATATCTACCATGATCTTATGGTTGATTGTTCGACTAAGGATAAAACTCTGGTAAATGAAGTGCTTTCCCATGGAGAAGGAATTGACTACTGGCAGCAGTTTTCAGATGAGGAACTCGAGAAGAAAGGCTTTGTTCATCACGACCAGGAAGAAAAACTGATTTGTACAAATATGCTGAATTTCATAAATCCCTATTTTATCAACCAGCCCGGACAAGGTTTGAGCGGGGAAGTTAGGAAAATGATTCTGGATTTATGGTAGTTAACTGCGTACAAATGGTATTGTATAGATTGTAAACTGCTTGAGAAATATTATTACTTGCTTTTTAAAAGTATATAGTATATATTTAAAGAAAGGGCACCCGCGACAAGCGTCTTGCCCCACTTAGCATTGCCTATTTAGGCTTCCGTGCCACTCTGGGTCATAGACAGGGTGGCACTATTTTTTACTTATCTTCTTCTTTCGCTTTCGTCTGCGATGAAGGGTGCTAAGTACGTCATAGATAAACTTGATGATACGAAGTACCAGATCAAGCGTTTCATATAAACTCAATAGCATCGCCTCCCTACTAAAGATTCTGATCTTTCGACCAGTCAAGTTCGGGGGCAAACCGCCCATGTCACGGGTGCTTTTATAATATACTATATATACTTCCACCAGAACTAATTTGATGTGATGACTTCCGGGGTTTTCCCTTCATTGTCTTAAAAGTCTCATTGTGATAAAATGTTTTTTATGTCAAATAATGTTGCTTCTTTGCCCGAGGATTTTCGCGGCCTTCATATACATTTTGTTGGAATTAAGGGAACCGGAATGGCGGCTCTTGTGGAGATTCTTTTTCACAAGGGGGCGGTGATTACAGGTTCTGATGTCAGCGAGCGCTTTTATACTGATGAAGTGCTCGAGCGGCTTGGGCTACACGCTCTTCCCTTTGGGGCTTCTAACATAACTGATGACGTCCAGTATGTAATTTATTCTTCTGCCTATAAGCTTGATAAAAATCCTGATTTGATTGAGGCTGTGCGCCGTGGCCTGCCTTGTCTGCTTTACACACAGGCGCTTGGTGCTTACAGCGAGAGAGCATATTCATGCGGTGTCTGTGGTGTTCACGGAAAAACTTCTACGACAGGCCTTGTTGGAACAATCTTAAAAGAAATTGATTTGCCGAGTCAAGTTCTGGCGGGCAGTGTGATAAACTCTTTTGGCGGGACTTGTACTTATACCTCAAATACGGTGGTTGAGTGTTCGCGTAGCGAACGTATCGAAACCACCGGGGAAGGCGAAAAGGGTGGTTTCGCCCTTCGACAAGCTCAGGGCCCTTTTAGTTCGCAGGCACTCAACTACCGAAGCATCTTCGTGGCCGAGACCTGCGAGTACCAGCGGCACTTTATGAGTTTCTGCCCTCAAAAAATTATTCTGACTTCGGTTGAGCCGGACCACGAAGATTATTACCCGACTTACGAAGATATCCGCCAGGCCTTTATTGATTATATCTGTAAATTGCCACAGGGCGGCGAGGTTATTTATTGTGCTGATGATAAGGGTGCTTGTGATACAATTGGGCTGGTGCGTGGCCTTCGCCCGGATATTGTGGCGCTGTCTTATGGGGAGAAGGCGGACGGCGATTTTTCTGTTACCTTCGGCAAAGTAGAAAACGAGCGCAATTCTTTTACCCTCGGTCTTTTTGCTTCCAAGGGTGACTTTGCATTAGCAATGCCAGGCCGCCACGAGGTGCTGGACGCGGCTGCGGCTGTGGCTCTTGTATGCCAGCTGCTGCGTGAGTTTGGAAAAAATCCTCTTGATTATTATGAAAATATTCGCCGCGGGCTTTTGAACTTTAGCGGTGGAAAACGCCGCAGCGAGATAGTAGGGCGTTTTAAAAATACAAACGGAGTGGATGTAATCGTGCTTGATGATTATGGTCATCATCCTACTGCCGTAAAGACAACTCTTGAAGGTTACCGCGAGTTTTATAAAGGCCGCAAAATCATAGTTGATTTTATGAGCCACACATATTCACGTACTCAGGCTTTGCTGCCGGAATTTGCCCGCTGTTTTACTGCCGCAGACGAAGTAATCCTTCATAAAATCTATTCTTCTGCCCGCGAAAATCCAGCTGATTTTGACATTACCGGCCGTACCTTGTATGAGGCAGTTCTTGCAAGCGGTCAGAAAGATGTTCATTATTATGAAGAGATTTTAGATGCGGCTGATTTTGCCAGGGCTGAACTTGAAAAGCCTCTTGGCCCTGAATATCCGGATGGATACCTTTTTATTACAATGGGCGCCGGCGATAACTGGAAATTAGGTAAGGAAATATTAAACAATTAACGTCACCCTGAACTTGTTTCAGGGTCTCTAAGATAGATGCTGAAACAAGTTCAGCATGACTGTAAATGAATAGAGGTTTTTTATGACATCAATGACTGGATACTCTTATGAAGAAAAATCCCTGGAAACAGCAATCGTTTCTGTGGAAATAAAATCGGTTAATTCACGCTTTCTGGATTTGACGGTGAATCTTCCGCCATATCTGAATCCGCTTGAAGCTTACTTTCGCAGCAAGATTACAGAAAAAGTTGCACGCGGTAAGGTTGATGTTTATATCCGCGTAAAGGAACTGGAAAGTAACCCTGATATTACTGTGGATGAAGGGGCTGTAAAGGCTTACTCTGAGGCTGTAAAAAAAGTGATTAAGGCTTCGGGCTTTGGAACTGATTCTAAATCTGCCTTGGACTTTATTTTGAGTCAGCCGGGTGTAATTGTTTCTAACCGCTCTTATGATATGGATAAATACAAGGCTTTGATTGAGCCGATTTTTGATTCTGTACTTGAGAAGTTCAATGCAGACCGGGCCCGTGAAGGCGAAAATATGAAGCGCGACCTGCAGGAAAAGTTAGAAAAACTCTCAAAATGTGCACAATTTTTTACAGAATGGCAGCCAAAAATGGAAGAAATGTTCAAGGAACAGATTACAAGTAAGTTCCGCGAGCTTCTCGAAGACAAGGCAGATGAAAACCGCATTATGACAGAAACTGCGGCAATGCTTGTAAAATACACAATCAACGAAGAGATTGTCCGTCTGAACAGCCATATTGCGGCAATGCGCTCAGAACTTGCAAATAATCCGACCCCGGGCAAAAAACTAGACTTTATCTGCCAGGAAATGAACCGCGAAATCAACACCATCGGCAGCAAAAATCAGTTTGCCGAGGTCGGCGCCATGGTCATTACGGCTAAGAATAGCCTGGAGAATATTCGAGAACAAAGCAAAAACGTGGAATGATAAACAGGTGGTTTCGATACGATAGGTGCTTTAGCACCGTACTACTCCAACCACCGGTGTATACTGCCGGTGGTTGAGTGCTCGCGAAGCGAGTGTATCGAAACCTCCGAAGTGGAGGAAAATATGAAGTTAAACAAAGACTTAAGAATCGCCATCAGCGGAAAATCTGGCTGCGGAAATACAACTGTGAGCGGAATGCTCGCAAAAACTCTTGGCGTTACACTTATAAACTATACCTTCCGTCAGCTGGCGGCAGAAAAGGGCATGACTCTAGCTCAGGTTATTGAAGCCGCTAAAAATGACGACTCCTACGACAAATACGTAGATAAGCATCAGGTTGAGCTGGCTCTTGCAGAGCCTTGTGTTCTGGGCAGCCGCCTTGCCATCTGGATGCTCAAGGAAGCAGACCTCAAGGTTTATCTTGTAGCCAGCGATGATACCCGTGCCCGCCGTGTTTACAACCGAGAAGGCGGCGACCTGCAGGCAATCAAAGATTTTACAGCCATGCGCGACAGCGAAGATACCCGCCGTTACAAGGAATTCTATGGCATAGACAACAACGATTATGCATTCTGCGACTTGATTATAGATGTAAACGAAAAAACTCCGGAAGAAATTGAAAATATAATTCTGGATAAACTTGCTGAAAAAGGCCTTATTGAGAAGTAAACCTTAAAATACGGTGGTTTCGATACGTCCTTCGGACTACTCAACCATCGTAATGACGTGATAATCACACTTTTTTTATGTTTTTGGTGAAAATCATCAATATAATTTAAGAGCCAGGAGTTATATAATCTAATTATGATTAGAAAATATACTTTTGGCTCTACTGTTTTAACAGGAGCAGTTGTTGAGGATCTTCCTCTTTCTACAGATATTCCAGAATTCGGCAATATTGAAACAATTTCACCTTTCTGCTGGAAGTATAAAATGCAGCAGAATACACGGATTTTTGGCCTTGGTGAAGCTGTCCGTGGAATGAATAAAAGAGGCTACTGCTATGAAAGCTGGTGCAGCGATGTTCCCCGTCAGGATGAGGGAACCAAGTCTATGTACGGAGCTCATAACTTCTTCATTGTAAAGGAAAATGACGCAGATAAAACCTTTGGAATCTTTTTTGATAGTGCTTCCAGGGTAATTTTTGATTTTGGTTATACTGATTATTCGGAGATTGCGGTTACCTGTAAGGATACGGCTCCGGTCGTCTATGTGATTACTGCAGAGCAGAAGCGTGGAAAAGAATCTGCCCTTATGAATATTACCCGCCAGTTCCGTAAAATTATCGGTCAGAGTTATATTCCGCCTTTCTGGGGTTTTGGATATCAGCAGAGCCGCTGGGGCTATAAAACCGAAGAAGATGTACGGGAAATTGTAAAAAAACATAAGGAATACAAGCTTCCTCTGGAGTCTGTCTGTCTTGATATTGACTACATGGAAGATTACAAGGATTTTTCTGTTGATAAAAAGAAATTTCCGGATATGAAAAGCTTTGCCCGGGAACTTAAGGACGAAGGAATCCGCCTTATTCCGATTATTGATGCGGGTGTAAAGCTCCTGGATGGCTATGAAGTTTATGATGAAGGAAAGGAAAAGAATTATTTCTGTAAAAAGGAAGATGGAAAAACTGATTATGTTGCCGGAGTATGGCCTGGCCGTTCCTGCTTTCCGGATTTTCTCCGCTCAGATGTAAGGGCCTGGTTTGGTTCAAAGTATAAAAATCTTACAGACCTTGGAATTGAAGGTTTCTGGAATGATATGAATGAGCCTGCGATGTTTTATTCTGATGAAAGCCTTGCCGCTGCCTTTGAAAAACTCGAGGAATTTAAGGGAAAAAATCTTGATATAAATACCTTCTTTGATTTTTCATCAGTTTCGGGTTCTACATTTAATCGTCTGGATGATTATCAGAGATTCTATAACCGCGCCGAAAGTCTTGATGGCCAGGAAAAGCCTATGCGTCACGATACAGTTCACAACCTCTTTGGCGGTAAGATGACTCAGGCGGCAGCTGAGGGCCTTAAGTTAATCATGCCTGAAAAGCGCTGCCTTTTATACAGCAGGGCTTCCTGCATAGGTTCTCACCGTTACGGTGGAATCTGGACCGGCGACAACAATGCCCGCTGGAATCATATGGAGCAGGAAATCAAAATGCTGCCTGGTCTTAATATGTGCGGCTTTCTTTACAGTGGTGCAGATATCGGCGGTTTTGCAGAACTGACAACTGAAGACCTTATGCTCCGCTGGATGGCCCTGGGAGTTTTTACACCACTTATGAGAAATCATTCTGCCTGGGATACCCGCGAAAAGGAGCTTTACCGTTTCGGCCGGAGTGCAACAGATGCCTTCCGCAGCATTCTGCAGCTTCGCTATGCACTTTTGCCTTATATTTACAGCGAGTTTGTTAAGGCTGCTGTGAAATCAGATATGTTTATCCGCCCGCTTTCTTTTGATTTTGAAGATGACCAGAGAGCCCTTGAGGTTCAGGACCAGCTGTTTGTCGGCGAAGGAATTATGATTGCTCCTGTTTATAAACAGAATGAAAACGGCCGCATGGTTTATTTCCCTGAGCCAATGCTTCAGCTTGTCTGGAAAGACGGAAAGATTATAAGCAAAAAAAAGATTTCAAAAGGCGACCACTACATAGCCCAGCCGCTGGACAGCGTAGTATTCTTCGTAAGAAAAGGAAAGGCAGTGCCATTGTTTGAGCCGGCCATGAATACCGCAGCCCTCAAACGCGACAAGTATCAGCTCGCAGGCAAAGGAAAATACGAACTCTACGAAGACGACGGATTTACATCAGATGTTCACCTGGAAGGAAGAATCCGCCCCCTCCGTTAAGATTGGAAAAGATTATAATCAATGAAGTGTGTAATAGTAATTCACTGAAGGTATAAAAATCGCGGAGTAAAAAAAGACCCCCAAAAACATTCTGCACAAGCGAGCAAAGCGAGCGCGGAAGCCGTTTTTGGGGGCTTTTTTTACGGGAGCGATTTTTATAAGCTCACTATAAGTTAGCAATTAACCAATCTTTGAATTGATTATAATCATTTTCCATTGGAATAGCGTTGTCTGGAAGGCGCATAACTGCTTCGAGGCGATCCGGCATAGGTGGTTCCTTGCCGATTGCGTCTGTTACAATCTGACCGAACTTAGCTGGACTTGCTGTTTCGAGAATTACGCCGACAGCCTTCTTTGCGGCAACTTCGCCGGCCCATTTTGGAAGATTTGGTGTAAGACCAGGCTTATTCCAGTCATTTTTCTGACCTGCAATAAGAGCTTCCATAGCGCCGCTGCGAATATCATCCCAAGCCTGCCAGCCGATTGCTCCGTGAGGATCAATAATATATCCGGTCTTGTCGTTGCATGAACGGATCGCAGCCTTAATTCCATCATTATCAAGCCAGTAAGAAGCAAAAAGCTCACGAACCTGATCCAGAGTGTACATAGCCTTAATGCGTTCATAGTTGCTTGGAGCACCAACGTCCATAGCATTTGCATATGTTTCAACTGAAGGGCGGGCATTGTAGTCGCCGGTTGCAATCCAGTCTGGAATTGTCTTATTTGTATTAGTTGCGGCAACAAAACCTGCAATTGGAGCACCCATTTCGCGGGCAATGAGACCTGAAGTAAGGTTTCCAAAGTTTCCGCTTGGAACAACCATGATGATTGCAGGATCCTGAATCTTGTTGTCCATTGCGCTTCTGTTGCGAACAGTCAAAGCAGAGTACATATAGTAGAAGCTCTGTGGCAAAAGACGGGCAATATTGATTGAGTTTGCTGAAGAAAGGCGGAGTTTTCCGCGGAGTTCTGTATCTGTAAAGGCTGTTTTTACCAGCTTCTGGCAGTCATCAAAAGTACCTTTTACCTTGAGGGCACGAACGTTTCCTGTAAAGGTAGAAAGCTGTTTTTCCTGAAGAGGGCTGATTTTTCCATCAGGATAAAGAATTGTAACATCGAGTCCTGGAACTCCGTGGAAGGCAGAACCTACAGCAGAGCCAGTATCACCAGAGGTTGCAACTAAAATGTGGAGTGGAGTGTCTTCATTTCTGTTGAAATATGACATTGCACGGGCCATAAAGCGGGCACCAAAGTCCTTAAAAGCACAGGTTGGACCATGGAAAAGCTCCATGATATAAGAGATTGCATCAGCAGGAACAACCTTTGGCTGGAAAGGATATGCATCTGCAATGATGGCAGCCAGGTCATTATCAGGAATCTCGCCTTCTACATAAGGTTTTGCCATATTAAAGGCAACATCACGGAAGCTTGGAGCAGGATCTTTATTAAGCAGACTTGAATCCAGCTTAGGGAATTCAACAGGAATATAAAGTCCGCCAGTAGCCTGGTTCATTCCGCCCATTACGGCAGTCTTAAAATCAGCCTTTACGCTGCTGTCTCTTGTATCTGTATAAATCATAATTCCATCCTTAACTATTATAAGCCGTACATAATGTCGCTTACAACAAGTTCTGAAAGTTTATCTTTTCCATTTGAAACGCATTCGTTCCAGTTTTTACCTTTTGATTCGTAAGTTGTTATAGAAGAGTATACAAGACTTCCGTTTTTCATGTTTACTGCTTCAATTTCGGCTTTCAAAATGCAGTAATAGCCTGATTCATCTTCAAGTGCTGTTACAGGCTCTTCAAATTTTATTGTTCCGTAAATCAGATAGCCGTAAGCAGATCCGCCGATAATATCATAAGTATCTTTATAAAGGGCTTTAGGCTTCCCGATATAGGATGTTTCGCCAATAGGACCATTTCCAACCAGTGTAATGCCGCGACCACGGAATTCTGCCTGGATATTGTAAGAATTGTTTACTGGACGGTCTTTTTCGTTAAAATCCCATACAAAAAGCACGGCACCCTTACTTGCTATATCAGATTTTACCTTATAATCAGCGCTTGCTGTAAAAGGTTCAAGGCGCTTAAGCAGGCTTTCATCATCATTGAGAGGTGTCGGGTAAACTTTTATGCTTGTTTTTGCTGCAAAGCTTGTATCTTCCGGTGTAAAGGTAATTTTTCCTTCTGAATCAGTTGTAAGGACTGTTTTTTCAAAGGTGATTTTACCTTCTGCCTTTGCGGCCGGATATTCAAGAGTGAGGGAAAGTCCTTCTGCGGGAGTCTGGTCTGCATTGCTGGCAGAGAATACAAATGGTTCGGAGAATTTTTTTCCTTTTGTGATTTCTTTTGGAGAAGAAACTTTTGTTATGGAAAGGCCTTCAAGAGATTTTATAAAAATATCTTCCGGACTTTCCTCAATTACGATTTCTTTTGGGGCTTTGTCTTTTGAATGACTGTTAGTAGCTTGTGAATTTGCTGATTCTGAAGTAGTAGCACAAGATGTAAGGATAATTGCTGTGATTAAAGCTGATGAAACGATTTTGATTTTTTTCATTTTAATAATTTTCTCTCTTTGTTTTAATGTAATAGTTTATTGTATTATTAAAAGCCTTTTTTTACAATAACATATTGCCGAAAATTTACTATAAATTGTATAATTATGCTTTATAGATATCAGGTCTTACGCATTATAAATGATTACGGTAAGGTTGGCGCGAAGGAGCGGGGCGTGGTTCAAAAACACTCTTTTTGTGGTTGCTGCGAAGCAGCAGTTCAATAGTTTCTATGCCACAAAAAGCGTGTAGCGCATTATTGAGCGGTTTTGAACTACGAAGCCGTGACTGGGAGCCAATGTTTTTGTAATTTTTTATAATGCGAAAGCCTTGTTATAAAGATAATGGTGGGGAATATGGAACGCTGTACTAAAGCAACTATCTGGAAAGATAATCTTGAATATAATTTAAATCAAATCAGAAAATACGTAAAAAAGGATGTAAAGCTCTGTGTGGCCGTTAAAGCCGATGGATACGGACATAACGCTGTGCTTACCGCTCAGATAGCTGAAAAGGTTGGGGCTTCTTTTGTGGCTGTTGCTACTGTAGAAGAAGGTATTGAGCTTCGTGATAATGGAATTAAATGCGGAATTCTTCTTTTGAGCCTTTGTACTCCGCCTGAGATGCCGGCACTTTTTGAATATAAAATTACTCCTCTTGTTTTTGGAAAAGATTACATAAAGCTGATTGCTGATGCGGCCAAGCAAGAAGGTTATGCTGATTATAAGGTTCACCTTGCTGTGGATACCGGAATGGGCCGAATAGGTTGTTATCCGGAAGAGGCGGGAGAGCAGGCTGAATTTATTGAGTCTTGCGGCTTAAAGCTTGGCGGTATGTGTACTCATTTTGCAGTTTCAGACAGCCTGAGCCCTGAAAATATTGAGTTTACAAAAGAACAGTTTGCGGCTTTTAAGGCTGCGGTTGAAGGTGTAAAAGCGCATGGTATCGAGCCCGGTATCTGTTCCTGCGGGGCAAGTGCGGCTCTTTTAAATGATGAAGACATGCAGTTTGATATGGTTCGTCCTGGAATCATTACCTACGGTTACTATCCTGATGAAATTACAAAAGAATATCTTCAGAGCACTGGCCGCGATTTTGATATTAAGCCTGTTTTGTCGCTTGAAACAAAGGTTGTGGCTATAAGACGTTTTCCGGCAGGAAAATCAGTTTCTTATGGACGTACCTGGGTAGCCCCGGAAGAGACTGACATTGCTGTTCTTCCGATTGGTTATGCTGATGGCCTTCTGCGTCGTTTTTCTCCGGGCCTTGAAGTTACGATTAACGGTAAAAATTACCCTGTCCGCGGCAGAATCTGCATGGACCAGTGCATGGTAGAAATTGGAAAAGACAATCCGGATGTAAAGGTTTTTGATACAGCCGTAATTTTCGGACCAAAGGAAAGCGGTGCTCTGAATACTGCGGAAGATTTAGCAAAGCTTGGAAATACGATTTCGTATGAAGTTTTGACTGCGCTTAGCAAGCGTGTGCGCCGAGAAATTCTTTAACTTCAGAAACTAAATAGAAAGAGCCTGTAACGAGGAGGATGTTGCCGCTGGCGGCAGACTCTTCGAGGGCTTTTTTTATCATCATTTTGTAGTCTGCGTCTGCGGTGAAGTTTATTTCTGCGCGGGTGAAGGCTTCAATTTCACCTGCGAGATTTGATTCTTTTTTCTCGCCCGGACGGGTAACGTAAACATGCTCAAAGCGGTAGCGGAAAAGCATTGAGATGTCTTTTACATCCTTGTCGGCGGCACAGGCAAAAAGCAGTGAAACCTTGCGTTCACCATAAAGCTTGTTCAAGGTGTCTACGGTAAGACGGATGCTGTTTAAGGTATGAGCGCCATCCAGAATTACGGCAGGAATCTCTGTATAGCCCTTTACATTTTCAAGAATTTCAAAACGGCCCGGCAGCTTTGCTTTAGCAAGACCCCGTTCAATAATTCCTTCATCAAGATTAGGCATAAGCTTTTTGATTGCTATTGCGGCCATTGCGGCATTCTGGGCCTGCATTTTTCCAAGCAGCTGCATCTGTGTTTCTATAGGGCGGTTAAATAATTCACTTTCAAAATGCACGGTCATGCGCTTGTCGGCTCCATTAAAGTGATAGAAGGAGCTGGTAATTAAATCATCAACAAAATAATGAGGTGCATGGCGGGTAATTGCCTTTTCCCGCAGTACGATTTTTACAGATTCTGTCTGCTGTGGTGAGAAAATGACCGGTGTACAGTTTTTAATTATTCCGGCTTTTTCTGAGGCAATTTTTTCCAGGGTATTTCCAAGGAACTCTGTATGCTCAAGCTCAATTGGAGTAATGCAGCAGAGCTTTGGGCGGATGACGTTTGTTGCGTCCAGACGGCCGCCAAGTCCAACTTCAAAAACTGACCAGTCTACTTTTGCGTTTCGGAAGGTCAAAAAAGCATAAAGGGTAACAAGCTCAAACCAGGTAAGAGGGCGCTCTGCCGGTAAGTTTTCCGGAATGATTGAGTCGATATTCGGCATGAGTTCTTTTACGGTTTTTTCGTAGATTTCTTCCGGGAAAAAGCCTGTAGGTGTACAGATGCGTTCGCGGAAATCGGTAATGTGAGGGGAAGTGTAAAGACCAACCTTGTAGCCGGCTTCGTCGAGAATGCAGGAAATGAGGCGGGAAACAGAGCCTTTGCCTTTGGAGCCTGCAACGTGAATACAAGGGGCATAATCCTGCGGGTTATCGAACCGTTTGCAGAGATAATCTATGGTGTCGAGCCAGAAGATTTCTTTTTTGGGATTATGTTCAAAATTCAGGTAGTCGTTAAGCCAGTCCTGAAACACGTCTATTGCATTCACGAATTATATTATAGTTATTTTATAAACTTATGTCATTTAAAATATAATATCTGTTCATAAAAAATCATATGTGCTCCCGCTGGCATTGGGTACGGGCATGCTCGCTCTCCCTTTTTTTTGTAAGAATCCTGCGGTTTTCGCATGCTTCGCACACGAAAATCCTCGGATTCTTTTTATGGCTAAACGCCAAAAAGCTCGAGAGGCAGCCCGCACCCCCTGCCTGCTCCGCACATATGATTTTTAATGAACGTCACTAATTGAAAAAAAACATGTTTCTATATAAAATAACTATAATATAATTAATTAAAGGGAAAAAAAATGAGTGAAGAAATTCAGTACACAGACATAAATAAAAGCTTTGAGGCAGCACTTGAGCGCAGCCATAAAATCGAAGAAGACTTAATCAAAAATCCGAAAAAATACCGCGTTCTTACCGGCGACCGTCCTACAGGTCTCCTTCATATCGGTCACTATTTTGGCTCATTGCAGAATCGTGTCCGCCTTGCAAATATGGGCGTTCCTACAATGATTCTTATTGCGGACTATCAGGTTCTTACAGACCACGATGCTTTTGATAAAATCAGCCAGAATACAAAGCAGCTGGTAATTGACTACCTTGCTGCCGGAATCAATCCTGAAAAGCAGGATGTAATTATTTACCCTCACAGCTATGTGCCAGAGTGTAATCAGCTGATGATTCCTTTCCTTACACTGGTTTCAAATGCTGAGCTTTCCCGCAACCCGACTGTAAAAGAAGAAATTGAATCTGCCGGCCTTAAAAACGTAAATGCCGGAATGTATACCTATCCTGTTCACCAGGCCTGCGATATTCTTTTCTGCAAGGGAAATGTTGTTCCTGTAGGAAAAGATCAGCTGCCACACCTGGAGATGACCCGTACAATCGCAAGCCGCTTCAACAAAAAGTTCTGTACAGATATGGGAAAAGAACCTGTATTCCCTGAGCCACAGGCTTTGCTTTCTAAGACTCCAATGATTTTGGGATTGGACGGAAGCCAGAAGATGTCTAAAAGCCGCGGAAACGCTGTAATGCTGAGCGCCACAGAAGATGAAACTGCAAAGCTTATCAAAAAGGCAAAGACAGACCAGGACCGCAACATCACTTATGATCCTGTAAACCGCCCTGAGGTTGCAAACCTTCTTATGCTGATTAGTCTTTGTACCGGCGAAGAGCCGACTGCAATTGCCGCACGCATTGGTGACGGTGGCGGCGGAATGCTCAAGGCAACTCTTACAGAAGCACTCAACGAAAAGCTCCGCCCATTGCGCGAAGAACGTGCCCGCCTGGAAAAAGATCCGGAGTACATCAGAAAAGTACTGCTGGACGGTGCTGCTAAGGCCCGCGAGATTGGTATTAAGACTCTCGAAGAAGTAAGAGAAAGAATGAATATGTGTATCTAAAAACACAGATCTTCCGGTCAAGCCGGAGGATGACATAAAAAAGTCCGGCTTTTTTATTTTTCTTTAAGCTGTTTTTTACATTTATACATCTGTTTGTCAGCACGCTCAAAAACGCGCATATAGCTTTTGTCCTTGTTCCGGTGAAGGGTAGAAGAGCCGCTGGCAATAACAAGTCCGCCATGCTTTTTTTCTTCGTCAACCATTTTTGAAAACTCTTCAAGCAGCTGCCTGCGGTTTTCGTAATCTTCACCTTCAAGAATTGCAACAAATTCGTCGCCGCCAATGCGGTAAACAGGGCTGTGCTTAAAACGCTCGCAGATAATGTGGCAGGCGGCTTTTATGTATTCGTCTCCTACATCGTGACCTTTCGTATCATTTATTTTTTTCAGGCTGTTCAAATCAAAAACGACAACTCCAATCTTATCCAGCTTTCCTTCGTTAATCTTCTGTTCAATTATGCTGATATCTTCAATGTAGGCAGCCTTATTTTTAATTCCGGTAAGAGAGTCTGTGTAAGCCATGTGCCGGGCTGCTCCCAGCTCCTTTTCCTGCAGGTTGCCTTTTTGAATCAGCTCTTCAAGCAGCCGGCGGTGTTCTTCCTTTTCATCCTCAAGAACAAAGGTATGCAGAAGACAGGTTCCAAGCATGAACCCCAATGCATAAAAAGGCAAAAAAGGATACATGGCCTGCAGGGCAATAAAAATAGTCATTGCGAGGCCAAAAAGCCCGATCGTTCTGTATCTGGACTTTACGGGCCTGTCTCTCTTTGTTGAAATATAAATTGTGTAAACTGTCATTATAAAGAAAAGCAGGAGCTGAACGGTCAGATTTATATAGCGGGCAGGGCTTGTGTGATAGTTTCCCTCTTCATCAAAATAAAAAACAATAGGAATAAATAAATTGACTACTAAAACAACAAGAACTAAAACAAAGATGGTCAGACTGGTATAATAAAGGATTCTTGTAAAAAGGTTCTTCTCTTCAAGATAGGCAATTACATAACGGCTCCATAGGAAAACCGAAAGAACCATTACTGCAAAATAAATCTGGGTATCAATGTAGGCAAATGTTTTTATTTTAAAGGAAGCGAGAAAGCCCCATAAAATATCAGTGATATAATATGCCATTACACTGAAGAGGAACTGCCTGTAGAGAATTGCAGGCGATGAAAGAGTAGTTTTATTTGATTTTTTCAGAATGTCATAATTTGTAATAAGCAGTATTAATAGTGCCAGTATACCAAAGCTCGAATAATACAAATATAAACTCCTCAATTCTAATTAAAGAATACCTTTATATTATACCATAGTATAGGGGGCTATTGAAAGTAAAAATTATATAAAAAAAGTTGAAAGATTGTCATTCAGTTTTTATAATCAGATTATGTTCCGCGTTGCAATCTGCGAAGATGAAAAAGTTGTATTGGATTTTGAAGCTTCTCTTGTTAATAAGTGGGCGGCCGGTCGTGGCTGCTCGCTTGAATTGGATGCCTACATTTCTGCCGAGCAGTTTCTTTTTGAGAGTGAAGACAAGGCTCCTTATGATGTCCTTATTTTTGATATTCAGATGAAAAATATGAACGGTATGGAGCTGGCAAAAACTTTGCGCCGGCGTGGCTGTGATGCGGTTATTATTTTTGTGACCGGCGTTCCCGACTATGCCATTGAAGGCTATGAGGTTGGAGCTGTACGCTATATCTTAAAGCCGGTTAAGGAAGAGGTTCTTGAGGGGCTTTTGGACGGGGCTCTGGCGGAGAGGCAGAAAAAGGCTGAGGATTTTTTTGTGCTGGGTCAGGGGGCAGATGTTGAAAAAATCAGCTTTGAAAAGATTTTGTATATTGAGGCGCGCGGGCATTATGTTTTTTTGAAAGGATTTGATTTTGAGCGCGAGTGGAAGGCGGGCTTTGCGGAAACTGCGGCTTGCTTTGAGGGAAAGGGCTTTTTCTGCCTGAGACGGGGTCTTATGGTAAATCTGGCGCATGTTCAGCGGATAACCCGTACGGACTGCATTCTTGACGGCGGGGAGACGCTGCCGGTTGCGCGCGGAGCCTATAAGGAACTCAATGAGGCATTTATTAATTATTTTAAAAGATAATCGTCATCCCGAACTTGTTTCAGGAGCTGCATGATAATTTTTAATGAAATCTTACAATTCTTAGTGTATAATAATATTTGTGAATAATTTAATAAAGTTGCTTCTGGTGGCTTTTGCAGCTGCCCTTATCTCTGTGCTTCTCACAATATTAATTCTCAAAAATAAATATGACAAACGCCTGTCAGATTTTCAGGATTCGGTTCTGAAAAAGCAGCGCGACGAGGTTCAGAATATTTACCAGACAATGAGAGCCTGGCGGCATGACTATCATAATCATATGCAGGCAATAAAGGCCCTTCTTTCCATGGGAAAGAAAGAAGAATTGTCTGAATATTTAGACAATCTGGAAAAAGATCTGGATTCTATTGATATTGCGATTCGAACCGGCAACGTGGGCCTGGATGCCATTTTGAGTTCTAAGGTTAGTATTGCCAGAAAAAATAATATTGAAGTGAACTGTACGGCTAAAGTTCCGGCCGACTTAAAGATTTCGGATGTGCATTTGTGTGCCATTGTCGGAAACCTTATGGATAATGCCATTGAAGCCTGCGAGAAGATTACTGAGGGCTCGGAGCCTAGATTTATCCGCATTTACATCGGGCTTTTTAAGAGTCAGCTTTATATTTCTGTTTCTAACGCGACTTGCGAAAAGCATCGCCGCCGCTTGAGTGAGCTGGTTACTTCGAAGCTTGGCGAACACGGCTTCGGCCTCCGCCGAATTGATAAGCTGGCGGAAAAGTATGACGGCTACGTGAACCGAAAAAATGAGCCGGGGATTTTCGCGACTGAGGTGATGCTGCCGCTGTAAGGTGAATACGGGGGTGTTATACGTTCGCTTCGCTCACTAACGAGTTTGCAAGCAAACTCGCGGGGGATTTTAAGGGGTTTTAGGGGCAAAGCCCCTAGGAGAAGGGGTAGCCCGCAACGTAGTGCGGGCGCAGGGGAAGGCTTTCCCCTCCTTACAATTCATGCACCAATTTTTGCATTTCGTGTACCTGGCCTGAACCGGGCATTTTTCCATGATATATTTTGCGCATACTAAAATTACGGAGGGCTATGTAGATGGCTGAAAAAACTAAGCGCAACAACATGTTTCAGAATGCCTTTATTGTCTATAAGGCTATGTTTAAGCGGTATCCGACGGCGATTCCGCTTGTGCTGATTTATATCGTGATTTCTGTTTCGCTGCCTTTTATCAACACGCTGATTCCGGCTATGGCGATTAAGGGAATTACCAGCGGCAGTGTTAAGATTTTTTTGAATTATATTGGAATAACTGTTTTTTGTATGTGTCTTTTTTCGGGCATTAAGCTTTTTTGCGAAAAGAAAATGCAGCTTAAGCACACTTATAACCGTGTTGGAACTTTTATGATGGGCTTTATAAAAAAGGCTATTAATACTGATTACCTGAACATTGAGCCTCAGCCTAAACAGAAGATTATGGGTAAGGCTGCACATGGGGTAAACAGCGATGGTGAGGGTGCAGAAGGTGTTTCTAAAGAGTCTCTGCAGTTTCTTGTTGTAGTGCTGGGCATTCTCAGTTATGGTACGGTTATTTTTATGCTGGACTGGAAGATTCTGGCTGTTATGTTTGCAATGTTTTTCTTTGATATTCTGATTCGTAATCATGCAATTAAATTCGGTGACAATAACCGCGAGTCTTTTTCTGAGCCCTGGAGAAAGATGAATTATTATGAACGCAACAGTATGAATATCAGTGCCGGAAAGGATATAAGAATCTTTGGTCTTAAAAGGCTTTTTGCTTATCATTATGACAAGCAGATTCAAATCTATAAAAGATTTCGTCACAAGTATCAGCTCAAGTGGTATTATCCGACTATTTCTGATACGGCCTTTAATATTTTGCGAGACCTGCTTGCCTACAGTCTTTTGATTCATAAGGTTTTGTCTGGTCAGATTGGGGCTGCTGAATTTACTGTTTACATTGGTCTTGTCGCAAGCTTTTCTGAATGGATTTATGACGTTTCATGGAATATCGGTAATCTGCGCGAGGACAGTCATCAGTTTAATGAATATCTTGATTTTATGAAGCAGAAGGATGTTTTTGAGCATAAGATTGAAGGTACTATAAACGGTGGTTTCGAGAGCCTCAACCACCGTAGAACAGCCCCGGAAATTGAATTCCGTAACGTTTCTTTTACCTACGAAGGAAGCGACAAGCCTGTACTAACTAACGTTAGTTTCAAAATCTCTGCTGATGAAAAAATTGCCTTAGTTGGAAATAACGGGGCGGGTAAAACTACTATCGTAAAACTATTGTGCGGCCTCTATCCACCGACCAGCGGCGACATTCTGATTGACGGCAAAAATATCAACGAAATTGGAATTGAAAAATATCAGGATATGATAAGCGTACTCTTTCAGGACACAAGTCCTATTGCAATTTCTGTGGCAGAAAATATCACTGGCTGCGAGGTTGAGGATGCTGATAAAGAACGCATGGAAGAGTGCTTAAAAAAGGCCGGCCTTTATGAAAAAATCCAGGCTCTTCCAAAAAAGGAAAAATCTTATATAACACAAACTCTGGATCCGGAGGGGATTGTCCTTTCCGGCGGTGAAACTCAAAAGCTGCTGCTGGCAAAAGCAATGTACAAGGATGGGCCTTTGCTGATTCTTGATGAACCGACCTCTGCCTTGGACCCGATTGCCGAAAGCAAGATTTATGAAGAATACAACAGCATGGCGGAAAATAAAACTGCAATCTTTATTTCTCACCGTCTTGCGTCTACTAAGTTCTGCAACCGCATTTTGTTTCTGGACGGCGGTCAGATTATCGAAGAAGGAAGCCACGAAGAGCTTATGAAAAAAGGCGGCAGGTATAAAGAGATTTTTGATATACAGAGCCATTACTATAAGGAGGGAAAAAATGAAGAATAAAAATACAAATCGCGGAACTGTAAAAAAAGTTTTAGCCCTTACTCACCGCATTGTACCGGGCTACATCATCTTCCTGCTGACCACAAAAATGATGGCAGCGGCTCAGCCTTTTATCGGCATTTATTGTACAAGCCTTATTCTGGACGGCCTTATTCATTTAGACAGATTCGAAAGCATTTTTAAAACTGTACTCATCATGATTGCCCTGGATTCGCTTCTTGTTTTAATCCGATGGAGACTGGAAGGAATCAACTGGGTAAAGCGTCACGAGCTTATACAAAAAATCAACAAGATGCTGAGTATAAAAACTATGGAAATTGATTTTGATATTCTGGAAAAGCACGAAACTCTGGATCTGGTCAAAAAAGCAAAAGAAGGTACCAACTCTTATGGAGATATAGGTGCTTTCTGTAATAATCTTGCAGACATAATCGAAAAGCTGGCTACTATTGTTTATTCTGTTATCTTGCTTGTTCCGCTCTTTATTCCAAAAGGCCTTCAGAATTCAGAAAGCCTTTCTGGTTTGAGCTGGTTTTTGAATCAGTGGTACAGCCTTTTTATTATGCTTGCTGTTCTGGCCTTTCATGTTTTGATTTCTTATAAAACAAACAAAAAGTCCAGCCTTCTTCAAAAGCAGTTTTTTGAAAAAAATGTTTCTTATAACCGCTACTTTGGCTACTGGTTTGATTTGATTTTTGATTACTCAATCGGAAAGTATATCCGCCTTTACAAAATGCAAAAGCTCATGATTAAAAGAGTAGAGGAAACTAACAAAAATCTTGAGCAGGAATTTAATAACTGGATAAATAAGGATATTAAGATTTCCTTTATTCCTTTTTTATCCCAGGCTTTTATGCAGCTGGCAAGCTATGCCTATGTTGGCCTTAAGGCAGTTTTTGGTCTGATAAGTGCTGGTAAATGTCTTATGTATGTTTCAAGCTACACAAGACTTGTAGAAAGCATTACAGGAATTTCTGACAACTTTGTAAAAATCCGCATGGAAAGTCAGTATCTTTCCTTCTTCTATGATTACATGGAAATTAAAAACAAACGTTACGAAGGAACAATTCCAACAGAAAAGCGGGACGACAATATTTTCGAAATTGAATTCCGTGACGTTTCCTTTAAGTATGCAAACTCAGATACCTGGGCTCTTCGCCATGTAAATCAGAAAATTACTTTGGGAACAAAAAACGCCGTTGTCGGCAAAAACGGAGCCGGAAAGACAACCTTTATAAAGCTGCTCTGCCGCCTCTACGAGCCTAGCGAGGGACAAATTCTCTTAAACGGTGTAGACATCCGTTATTACGATTACGAAGAATATGCCAAGCTTTTTGCAATTGTATTCCAGGACTTTAACCTCTTCAGCTTTGCTCTGGGAGAAAATGTTTCGGGCTCTGTTGATTATGACAGGGGCCGTGCCACTAAATGTCTTGAAGAAGCGGGCTTTGGAGAAAGACTTTCCAAAATGGAAAAAGGTCTGGATACTCCGCTTTATCAGTACAGTGATGAAAACGGCGTTGAGATTTCCGGTGGTGAGGCTCAGAAAATTGCCATTGCCCGTTCCCTTTATAAGGATGCACCTTTTGTAATTATGGACGAGCCGACTTCAGCCTTAGACCCGGTTGCCGAATATGAAATCTACCAGAACTTTGACAAAATGGTCCAGGGAAAAACTTCGATTTACATAAGCCATAGAATGTCGAGCTGCCGTTTCTGCGACAACATAATTGTTTTTGACGAAGGAAAAATCATAGAGCAGGGAAGCCACGACAAATTGATGGATGCCGGCGGCTTATACAGCGAGCTCTGGAATGCTCAGGCTCAGTATTATGCGTAATTGCAGGGAGGTCAGTGATATGAAAGACATAATAAAGGAAAAGAAAAACGGAGTTCTCAAAAATATCAGAATTGCCTTAAAGGCCTGGTTCCGCCGCTATCCTTCGGCCTGGATTCTTGTGCCGGTATATCTTGCCATTAGAATTGCAACGCCTTTTATCAATACTCTTATACCCTCTCTTGCAATCCGTTCAATCGGGCAGGGCAATGTAAAAAAATTTGTAGTTCTTATATGTCTGTCGCTGCTTGTTTTTACAATCATAAATGCGGCAGCAAACATTATGGGAACTTATGTTCAGGCGCAGCGTACCTATACGAGACTTGCAGGCTACACCGCAGACTTTGCCCATAAAACTCTTACTACAGACTATCAGAATATCGAGCCTCAGAAAAAACAGAAAATTCTTGGTAAGGCGGCTCAGTCTCTTTCCAGCAACTGGAAGGGTGTTGAACATCTTATGATTCAGACAACAGAATTTTCTATTCTGACTTTTGGAATCATAACTTACGGAAGTGCGGTTTTGATTCTGGACTGGAAGATTCTTGTGGTGACTCTTGCAATGTTTGTATTTGATGTTGCCCTTAGAACTCACGCAATTAAATACAGCGACAGCAAGCGCGAGGAAAGCAGTGAAATCTGGCGAAAGAAATATTACATTATGCAGAAAAGCCTGAACATCAGTGCCGGTAAGGATATAAGAATTTATCAGCTGGGAAACTGGTTTCATAAGCTTTTGTGCGAGGTTGTTATTGCCCGCGGCAAGCTTGAAAAAAAGTTGCAGCTGCGCTGGTATCTTCCTACAGTTTCCGGAACCTTCTTTAATTTCGGCCGCGACTTTATTGCTTATTCAATTTTGATTAAGAGGGTGCTGGAAGGTCAGATGGATATTGCAACCTTTACCCTTTATCTTGGAATTATAAGCGGCTTTACCGGCTGGATTTATTCTCTTTCTGAACGCTTTAATAATATTAGAAGATCCAGTCACGAATTTAATGACTTGCATGATTTTATGAATCTGCCGGATAAGGAAAGAAAGACTCTTGCGGCCCCTGAGATAGAAACTGCGGCCCCTGAGGCTCTCGAAGGGGCGCGCAATAAAGCCCCCCAAATCACCTTCAAAAATGTTAGCTTTGCCTACCCGGATGTAGAAAAAAATACAATTCAGAATCTGGATTTTACGATAAAGGTGGGAGAAAAAATTGCCCTAGTTGGAAACAACGGAGCCGGTAAAACAACAATCGTAAAACTTCTCTGCGGTCTTTACGACCAGACAGAAGGTGAAATCCTTGTGGACGGAAAAACAATTGACGACATTGGCCTGGACAAGTATCAGGATAAAATTTCCGTCCTCTTTCAGGACACAAATCCTATGGCCTTCACAATCGAAGAAAATATTACGGGACTGGAAGAAGGCCAGTGCGACCAGACCAGACTCGAAGACAGCCTGAAAAAATCAGGCCTCTGGGAAAAGGTTCAAAGCCTGCCTCATAAAGAAAAGACTTATATCACCCAGACTTTTTCGGACGAAGGAATTCTGCTTTCCGGTGGCGAGACACAAAAGCTTCTTTTTGCAAAGGCAATTTACAAAAACGGTTCCTTCCTTATTCTGGATGAACCAACCAGCGCCCTGGACCCTCTTGCCGAAAGCAAAATCTACGAGGAGTACAACAATCTTGCAGCAGGCAAAACGGCGGTATTTATTTCACACCGGCTTGCCTCTACAAAGTTCTGCGACCGCATAATGTTCCTGGAAAACGGCAGCATAGTAGAATGCGGCAGCCACGAGGAGCTTATGGCTAAAGGCGGCAAGTATAAGGAGATGTTTGACATTCAGGCCCAGTACTATCGCGAGGATTGTCATTCCGAACTTGTTTCGGAATCTCAATTATGAAAGAGATGCTGAAACAAGTTCAGCATGACAGACTAATAAGAGAGGAAATATTATGAAAAACAACACCATAACCAAAGTTTTAAAACTCACACACTGCTTACAGCCGGGACACATAACTCTTATCATCATTGCAAACATCATAAGTGTTACCGGAAAGTTTGTGCCCATCGTTTTTGGAAGCCTTATTCTTGATGCCCTTGTTGCCTACAGACCTTTTGAAGAAATCTTACGCTATGCACTTATCATGATTTCAATAGGGGCTTTTACTTCGCTTGCTTATTGGGGACTCAATCATATCATTTCTGTAAATGGTTCTGTAATCGGCGAAAAGGTAGACCAGATGATTTGCGAAAAATCCTTTGTCATTGATTATGATATTCTGGAAAAACGCGACACACTGGACATGATAAAAAAAGCTCAGGATGGAATGAATTCCAACGGCGACTTTGCTGCCTTTTCTTCTCAGTTTGCTTCGTTTATAGAGCATATACTTTCCATCACCTACAGTATCATTCTGCTGCTGCCGCTTTTTGTTCCGAAGGCTGCTGAGCTTGCAGGCCTGCCTGGCTTTTTGAATAAGGGCTACAGCTTTGTGATTCTCCTTATCATGCTTGCCCTCAGCATCCTGGTTTCTACAATCATAAAGAAAAAGGAAGCCGCCCTGCAGCATGAGCTTTTTGAACGCAACGTAAGAACAAACCGTGAGTACGGATATTTTTATAATTTGATTTTTGATTATGCAAATGGAAAATACGTGCGCCTTTATAAGAGCCAGCCTTTGATTGAAAAGAAGATGAATAAGATTGTTGAATTCCTTGAAGGTTCTTTTAAGTGGATGATTACCAGGATGAATAAAAATCAGCTGCCGGGAGTTTTTGTAAATTATCTGCTGCAGGCTGTAAGCTATCTTTATGTAGGACTCAAGGCAATCTTTGGGCTTATCTCAATTGGTTCTGCTCTCAAGTTTATTTCTGCCTATTCAAATCTTGTGGAAAGCGTTACAAGAATCTTTTATGCCTGGATAGATATAAAAGTTAAAGCTGATTATCTTTCTTACTTTTATGATTTTATGGAGATTGAAAATAAGCAGTACGAGGGAACCATCCCGACCGAAAAGCGCGACGACAATGAATTCGAAATTGAATTCCGCGATGTTTCCTTCCGCTATCCGAACACAGAAAACTACGTGCTCCGCCATGTGAATCAGAAAATCAGAATCGGAACAAAAACTGCTGTCGTTGGAAAAAATGGTGCGGGTAAGACAACCTTTATAAAACTTCTCTGCCGTCTTTACGAACCGACAGAAGGCCAGATTCTGCTAAACGGCGTGGATATCCGCTATTACGATTACAAAGATTACTCACGGATTTTCAGCGTTGTTTTTCAGGACTTTAATCTCTTCTCCTTCAGCATTGCCCAGAATGTTGCCTGCGATAAAGATTTTGATGAAGAGAAAGTAAGAGACTGTCTTGAGCGAGCCGGCTTTGAAGAACGCCTTAAAAAAATGCCGGAAGGAATCAATACCAGCATTTATCAGATGAATGATAAGGGAGTGGAAATAAGCGGCGGTGAAGCCCAGAAAATTGCAATTGCCCGTGCCCTTTATAAGGACGCTCCTTTTGTAATTCTTGATGAGCCGACCTCAGCCCTTGACCCTGTTGCCGAGTATGAAATCTACCAGCATTTTGATAAGATGGTGCAGGATAAAACAAGCATTTACATAAGCCACCGAATGTCCAGCTGCCGCTTCTGCGATAACATTCTTGTATTTGACCAGGGAGAAATTGTAGAACAGGGCAGCCACGAAAAACTGATGGAGGCCGGCGGCCTTTACAGCGAGCTCTGGAAGGCCCAGGCTCAGTATTACGCTTAAAAAAGGAGTTAAAAAAAATGAAAAAAAATCTTTTGTTTATTTTATTTGGTTTATGGAGCATAAGCTTATTCGCTTCAGAATGGAAGCTTGCAGAAGCAAAGTATAATGAAAAATATTTTTATTATACGATTACTGCTGCTCCTGAAGCTTTTGAAAATACCACAGGAACTACTGTTTATACCTGGCTTAGTAATGGAGTTTGTAAGAATCTTTATGAAGAGCACAGTCAGGATAAAATATTAAAATTTCTGGACCAGGGAAAATTTGAAATACTGCCGGATGAAGGAAAAGATATTGTTTATCTTTCTTCTGATTTTATAGACTTGAGTAAAAGTAAGCTTTCTCAGGAACAGCTGACTTATATCTGGGATACAATGGATTACCATTATGCAGGTCTCCCAGATATGAAGAAAAAAGGCTTTTCAAAAAAGAAGCTTCTTAAAGCAAATACCGCACAGAAATTAAAAGACCTTTTAGATAAATATATGGAAGACTGTCATTTTAAGCTTGTTGCAGGAGATTTAGCTTACAGTCAGCCAACTGCTTATGATGAAGGAACTGAGCCAAGTAAGGACCCGAATGGAACTTATTTTGAAAAGGAAACTTCAAATGCTTATTATGTGAGATTTAATGAATGCCAGAGTGAGGCATATCTGAAAAACTTTCCTAAGCTTGGAGAGAAGGTTGTAAATAAAGCCTTTATTATTCTTGAT
>CAMNGG010000316.1 GCA_946537975.1 uncultured Treponema sp.
GTACTTTTGATTTGTCTCTATCCGGTGCTTCCATATATTGCTGATTTGAATGAAACTGCCGCTCACTACAGAAATGTTCTTCTTTTTATAAACAGCTACTCACTAATCGGTGCCTCAATAAATACGGTTTTAATCTGCGGAATTTTCAGAGCCGGCGGAGATTCAAAGTTCGGCTTTGTAGCAGACACAATCAACATGTGGTGCGTTTCGGTTCCCCTCGGATTAATTGCCGCCTTCGTGCTTAAGCTCCCGCCGCTCTGGGTATACTTTATTCTCTTCCTTGACGAGTTCGAAAAGATGCCTTTTGTTATCAGACATTATTTTAAGAAGGGCTGGCTTAGAAATATCACCAGAGATTAATATGTAATATCAGTAATTAAAATTGGCGTAAGCGGGAACGGTACTAAAAAACATCATTCCCGTTTTTTAGTGACGTTCCCGCTGAGAGCCAATTTTGAAAACCTAGTATTTAAACGTTAATCTCTGTATCGGCGATGGTCCTATTTTATGACAGACTTCGCGGTGAGCCTTGGTCGGATAGCCCTTGTGTTTTGCATATCCATATTCCGGGTACTTTTTATCCAGCTCAAGCATTAAGCGGTCTCGGGCCGTCTTAGCAAGAATGCTAGCCGCCATAACGCAGGGATACTTTCCGTCAGCCTTAGGCTCGCAGCGGCATTCAACCGGCACATCAGGACAGCGGGTACCGTCGGTAATTCCTGAAATTTCGGCCGTCTTTAAATCCGGATTTTTTTTAAGCATATCTTCGAAAGCAAGCTTCATTGCCAGCATACTGGCTTCAAGAATATTGATTTTATCTATTGTTTTATGGTCAACAAATGCAAGACCCCAGCAAGCCTTTTCCTTTATGATAGTCTCAGCTAACAGACGTTTTTTTTCGCTTAGCTTTTTAGAATCATTCAGAATATCAAGAGGAAAATCCGGGGGAAGAATAACAGCGGCGGCACAGACAGGCCCCGCAAGAGGTCCCCGCCCCGCTTCATCAAAACCGACTGAAAGCATATCAGAAGCCCTGTATTGAATTGTTTTCATCAGTAAGCTTTGTTGCCTTGTTTACATAAACCGGCTGAATCTTACTTGTTGTATTTGACAGTCTTGCCTTAAAGCTGTTTTCTTTGAAGACCGCATTTACTCCAAAAAGCTCAGCAATGCGGCCATTACCGCCGGTTACAAGGAATTCATTCTTCTGGGCAGTAACATTTCCACCGTCTGCCGAAATAATAACTCCGGTTTCGGCATTTGCACTTATTGAAGAGCCCTTTATTGTAATTCTTGATTTTACAGAAGAAATAAAGGAAACATAAGTAACGGCATTTGCGGAAGCAATTGTATTACTGATATTTACAATTCCGTTAGTCGCATCTATCACAGTACCATTACGGGTAAATTCAGCACCTATCATACAATCGTTCATTGTAAGAACAGAATTTTCAAGCTTAAAAAGAGGAACAATTGATTTTGCATTCAGGGCAGCAGTGTTATGAATGCGGCAGTTTGAAATTTCAACAGTCGAAGCCTTTACAACAAGCGAGCCCTTTGGTCCAAAGCAGATACGGGCATCTCCATCATTAATAATTTCAAAATTTGCCTGAACAGGATAGGCTTCATTAATCTGCATCTCGCCCTTTACATTCAGTTTTACAACTCTCTGTTTTACAAGTGCCGGTGCAAGCTGACTGAAATCTGTGAAAGGATGAGCCGCTGTACCATCAGGGCTTGTATCCGAAGCAGAAGTCTTTCCCGCCTCCGCATTAAAATAATAATTTGACTGGTCAATTACAACTGAGAATTCGGCCGCAAGACTCTGGTTTTCGTCACTCTTACAATAGGCAGAAACCTTATAATAAACCGGATTCAAACCATTTTGTGCCCAGTGAAGAGTAAAAGAATCACCCTTAACTTTTTTATATTCCCCTAAAGAAACCTTCTTAAATTTTTCATCATCAGAAGAATAAGAAAAATCAGATACATCGAGAGTAAGCGGCTCACTTAAAGCAATGTACAAATCAACACCACGAGTGCCTTGAATTTTTACATCTACATTTCCGCGGGAAACAAAGCCTTCCGCATTTGTTTTTATAAGAGGAATCTGAGGAGGCCTGCGGTTTACATTATAGGAAAGCGCAAATTTTCCCTGGTATACAGAATTAGAAAAAATTCCAAGTGAAAGAGAACCGGCAACCTGGTCACCATAAAAGGCATCAATTCCAACCTGAGAGAAAAGCTCAGAACAGCTTCCGTCTTCCTCAAGAATACCAAGGGAATAAGAATCATCTCCACGAATGGAACAAAGAATGCTTCCGTCCGGCTGCTGTTCCCTTACAATTTCCGGCTTAGGAGGCAGTACAAAAAACTCAATCGGATTTCCAGCCTCATATTCAAGCGGCTGCCAGGAAATCATATGACTTGAGCTTCGGTCTATTTTACGGGCTTCCTTTGGAAGTCCCCAGTATTCTGAATCAATCTTATAAATATAATTATCATCATCAAAATTTATTGTATCCCAGTCTGTAATTGAAAAAGGAACATCGCGGTGACTGTATATACCCGCAGACTGAGGATAGGTCTTTATGATAAAACGATAACGTAAGTCCCGCTTTTTATCGAGTATGGTACAGGGAATATAACGTGAAAGCACACTTGCGGCAGAAAGCTTCAGAGTTCTGGCCGGCATAAAGCTTTCAGGCATATCATTTTCAGGCGGAAGTCCAAGGTAAAAAACAAAGTCAGAAGGAATTGTAAGCTCGCTGCCGGCACTGTAGTTTAAGAGGCCGCCATCAAAGAAAGTCTGAATAAAGCCTTTATAATCTGTTTTAGAAGCATCATCCGGATTTACGGTAAAGTTTAAGGAAATATTTTCTTTTTTACCGCCGGCGGCAATTCTCGTAACATTCAGATTAATCTCGCCCGTTACATCAAGCAGAACAGGACCGTCATAGGCAAAACCGAAGGTTTCAGGATTTGCACCATCTATGGAATAAAAAAAGTCTCCGCCTTCAGAATTATCAATTACAAGCATCTGCCTGTTTGCGAACTGGCCTTCAACAGGACTAAGCAGATTTATTTCTGCAAACAGGGGAAGCGGCAAAAAAATCAAAGCAAATAAAACTGTAAAAACTGAAAGAAACTTTTTTCCCATATTGCGACCTTTATTATGCCTCCAGGAAAGGTCCCAGAATATCGCGCAGCTCCGGATCCTGAGAATAATAATTCTTCTCAAGCTCCTCTTTTGAAAGGCCAACCAGTTCGTGGCTCATATAGTGAATCCAGCGGTTTTCCTCCGGATTATTAATTACAAATTTGCGGCACCAGTAATCCGGCTGAATCGGGAGCTGCTCTTTCTGGTATGTAAAATATTTATAGTCGTGAACAACAACTTTAATATCCTCGCGAGGCATACCGCGGCTGTTGATAAGAGTTTCTACAAGAGAGTTGATGGTTCGGCCTGAGTCAAAAATATCATCAACTAAAAGAATCTTGTCGCCGGGACGAAGGTTCTCCGGCGGATAGGTCCAGCCGTCAATAAAAACTTTTGTATGCTGGGCAACATCAGAATAAGAGCGGGCAACTACCCCGGCATACAAAACCGGATGAAAGCTTTCGCGCTTGCTGATAATCTTAAAATACTCACTGATAACGTTTGCCATGTAAGCACCGCCGCGAAGGGAACAGTAAATTACATCTGGAATAAAACCGTCTTTATAAATTTTGTGCGCCAGCTTAAGCGCATCATTTCTCACCGTGTCATAAGGTAAAAATTCTTTAATCATAATAGTTAATTATAACGCTTTTTTATGATTTTTACTACTGATTTTTTCCCATAGCCATAAGCATCTTAAGGAGTAGTTCCAGTAAGGGCTGCTTCGCCGTCAATCATGGTTACGGTATACGTGTCGCCGGTAAAGTAAGTGCCTGGGGCACCACTATTAAATGTTCCATAATTCGAAGTAAAGACTATATATTCCCCTGGGTTCAGTGTACCACCTGTTGATATTCCGATTTGTGCATTCTTATCTTCATCTGTAAGAAGGCCTGCAACCTTTATTCTTATCAATCTCGATGTAAGATAAAGGTTAGAAGGATTGCCGGTATAATTTACATTGCCTGCAATAATAACCGGGCCGCTAATTGTAACATCGTTTGTTGTGTAAACTCCACCACTTGTACCAGCACCATTTAGACTGATTACTGCACAATCATTAATTGACAGAGAACCACCACCACAATAAATTCCACCACCCATTTCACCTGCATAATTATAAATTACAGAAGAACCATTTTTAAGTGTAAGGTTTCCTTCAGAATATATTCCGCCCCCCTTTACTGCATAGTTTGCAGAGAGCGCTGCATTGCTGGCTGCTGTAGAACCACTTGTTCCACCAATTAAAGCACCGCTTTCAAGCGTTACATTAGAGCCGCTTATCATATTGATGCCGCCACCAAAACCGCTATTATTTGCTCCGGTAATTTTTAAATCCTTTATTGTCACAGGAACAGGAGAATTGATTGTAAGAACAGGACCGGAAGCACCGTTACCATTAAGAATGTCGCTTGTATTACCGCTGGCGCCCTTAATGGTAATGCCAGATGCATGGGAGCTTGTAAGGCTGGAAGGGCTCCGCCATAGTTTTGATAGTAACCATTTATACTTCCATATTTTACAGAAGCTGACGATTTGCTTTCTTCGGCTGTAAAAGGGTTTTGATTATCATCTTCATAGGAAATTGAATTTTCGCAGGAAATAAAAAGAGAAAAAAATAAAAGAATGAGAAAAACAATTCTTAATTTTTTAATAAACATTTTTAAACCATTTATAAATTATATTTTTTTATGGTCAAAAATGTATCATTTTATGAAGTATTTTACTACCTGTATAACTAAAAATTATAATTGCAAGCGTATAAGCAAGAGTATCTGCAGTTTCCAGATGAAGCTGAGAATACTGCATTAAGCTGCCTGCTCCATAACGGGGAATGCTTAAAACCTCTCCGGCTGCTACAACCTTCCAGCAGAGTCCAAAAACAGATTCTGCTCCAGCCATAAGAGACGGCAGGGCTGCTGGCAGGCGGATATATCTAAAGGCTTTAAAACCTGTAAAGCCATAGCAGCTGGCCTTAAATAGCTTTTCCTGCTTTTCCCGATTTTTTGTAAAGCCTTTTTCTGCTGCCGAAATCATTACCGGAAGAGACATCAATATACCGGTTACAACCGGAATAATTCCAGACTTAAACCAGAAAAGAGCCAGAAGAATAAAGGCAATTATCGGGGTAACTCTGATTATATTAAGGGGAAAGGCTATAAAGGCCTTAAAGCAGGGATAATCTGCAGAAAGAAGACCTGAAAAAAAACCAATTATAAATGAAAAAAGAAAGGCAAGTATTACCCGTAAAAAGGTAAAGGCAAAGGCTTTCCAGAAGAAGGAG
>CAMNGG010000317.1 GCA_946537975.1 uncultured Treponema sp.
CGGCGCCGGTCGCTACGTTCCAGGTTCCGCTTCGCTCCAGCCTCCTCGAAAAGGGTAGTTTCGACAAGCTCAACCACCCTTTTCTGCGGTGGCCGCCTGCGGCGCCTTTCACATCGCTAACGCATTTACTCCCTTGAAAATTCTTCTGAACTTCTCCATAATTAAATATGGAAAACATCTTAATCATTCTTTCAGACTTAGACGGAACCCTCTTCCGCGACGACAAATCAATTTCAGATTTTACAAAAGAGATAATCAGGCAGGCCCAGGCAAAGGGTATTCTTTTTGGTATCTGCACTTCCCGTGCAAAAGTAAACGCAATAAAATTTCTAGATGGTATAAATCCGGATATCCTCATCACAAACGGCGGCGGCATGGTTTATTACAAGGAGCAGAAAATCTACAACTGCGAATTTACAGTCGAAGAAATCCGCAAACTGATTGCGGCGGCCTTTGAGGTTTTTGGAAAGGATGTGATTATTTCTGCCGACAACGAGCATGCGCTTTATTCCAATTCCCGTGAAGAGCTGGGCGACAAATTCTGGACTTTCAATGATTTTTCCGACTTCCGCGAACCCTGCATGAAAATGTGCATTCAAAGTCTGGATAAGGAAAAGGTAGAAAAGGTTGCTTCTGTGCTAGGTCTTGATGAAATAGACTATCTTCCGTTCTCAGATATCCCCTGGTACAAGCTCAGCAAAAAAGCGGCTACCAAGGAAAAAGCAATCACAGAGCTTTGCCGCCATCTGAAAATCCCGGCTTCAAAAATTGCAGCCTTTGGTGACGACTTTAATGACATCGGAATGCTAAAGCTTTGCGGTAAAGGTGTCGCAATGGAAAATGCAATTGAAGATGTAAAGCAGGCAGCTGGCCAAGTCTGCGCTTCAAACGAAAATGATGGCGTTGCAAAATGGATAAAAGAAAATCTCCTGTAATAAAAAACAGCTGTTCAGGTGTTACAATATTGATACACAAAAAGGAGAACTATTAATGAAAAATATTTGGAAACATCTTTTGCTTACTTTTTTATTCATGGGAATCTGCTGGGGACTTTGCCTTGTATTGAGTTTTACTGGCATAACGATGAAAGAATATAAATGGATATATCTTCCATGGATGCTTGGAGGAATATCGCCTGCAATTGCTTCATTTATTGTTTTGAAAAAGAATGGGGAAGTAGCAGGCTTTAAAGACTGGTTAGGTCATGTATTTGATTTTAAGCAAAGTCCATGGTCATACCTGCTTGCCATAACACTTCCACTTTTTCATATGATTTTAATGTGTCTGATTTCCGGCTACAGAAAAGGGCTTCCTTTATATTTTCTCCCGTTGATGATTCTTGCAATGATATTAGGTGGAGGTCTGGAAGAGGCCGGCTGGAGATATATCACCTGGCCTGAATTGAATAAAAAGTTCGGCTTTGTTCTTTCAACATTAATAACTGCCGTAATCTGGTGGATCTGGCATTTACCTTTGTTTTTTATTCAGGGTGTGAGTCAGTATCATAAAAGCTTCCTGGTTTTTGGAATTATGGTTCTTGGCTTGAGCTTTATGCTTGCTGTTATAAGAAAGCTTACCGGAAGTGTGTGGCTTTGTGTGTTATGCCACGCCATTGTAAATTCAATGACTAACTTTTATCATTATGATTTTTACGGCAGCTACCTCGCAAGCTCAATAACTGCAGCTGTACTGATTGTGATTTCATTGCTGCTGATTTTTATATTCAAAAAGAAAAATTCTTTGAAGGAAGAAGCTTAAATTATGAAAACAGTTTGTAAGTTCTTTCTAACAGCCGGTAAAATTCTGGCGGGACTTATTTTACTCACTTTTTTAATCTCTTCTGTCGTATATATCAATTTAAAAAACTTCACTGTAAAAAAAATCAGAATGAGTGACGCTCAGAATAATGTGCAGAATCACGGGCAGGAAGTTTATCTTATGGGAACTTTCCATACAAGTCATTTTGATAAGATGTCAAATTACTCTATAGAGGAAATGCTGAATGCCGTAAAAAATATTAATCCCGATGTTATTTTTATTGAGGCCCGCGAAGAAAATTTTGACCGCTTAGGAATTGTTGATGGGCCTGTGGATATGTGTATTGCATATTCATATTGTCAGGAATTTCAGATTCCGGTTGAAATGATAGATTACTGGAAGGTAGATAACGACACATATAAAAAGAACACAACTACAGCTGACCGCGATAATCATATACATCAAAATATAATGAAAAAGTTGAAGCAGTATGATGATAAAAAAATCCTGATAATTTGTGGCTTTGGACATCTGTATCCGCAATGTGACAGACTTCTTTCTGCTGGCGGGAAAAAAGAGAAAATCCCGCATGCCGGTAATTTGTTCAAGCGTGGAGCACACGGGGCAGAAGACTCCGGCGATTTTAAATATCCTTCTTCAATTTGTGATGTATGGGAAAAACGAAGTTATTTTTATGCACACACTTATCCCGAATCAATTCAGTCAGATGAAAACATTAATGCTGATGTAAAGGCACAATGGCCGGTAGACACAACTAACAGATTTTACAACTCACAGATGAAATACTGTGAGTTATTTAAAAGTAACAGGATTTACAAAGAAAAATAAAAATGGATTTAAAAATCTTGCAAAGCATGTCAGTTTGTTTAAGGGGTTTTAAATAATATGAAGAAAATTGCAGTAATTACAGGTGCTTCTGGCGGGCTTGGAAAAGAGTTTGTTAGACAGGTTATAAATGAGGTTGATGAGGTCTGGGCAATCGGACGTAATGTGGCAAAGCTGGAGGGGCTGAAGACGGAGTTTGGTGAGACTAACAGTAACTGTGCTGATGGAGGCAGTGGCGCGGCTGGATCCAAAATCATTCCGCTTCAGATGGATTTGTCTGATACAAAAGCTTATGACTTGCTTTCTGGCCGGCTTGAGTCTGAGGGTGGGGCTTCGGCTGTGGAAATCAGCTGGCTGATAAATAATGCCGGCGCGGGCCGTTTTGCACCTTCAACAGATTTTTCTACAGAAGAGCTGGCAGCGGGGATTACGACCCACTGTACGGCAATTGCTTCAATCTGCAATATCTGCCTTCCTTATATGAAGGAGGGAGATCATCTTGTAAATGTGGCTTCACAGTCGGCCTTTAGTCCGCTGCCTTATATGAATCTTTATGCGGCAACAAAAGCCTTTGTTTACAGTTACAGCCGGGCGCTCAGAGAAGAACTCCGTGAAACAGGAATTGTTGTAACAACAATCTGCCCGGGCTGGATAAAGACCGCCCTTTTGCCGGAAACTCTGAACGGCCGCAAAGTAAACTTTCCTTTCCTTGTAACGGCTGACAAGGTTGCCGCCAAAGCAATCCGAGACGCCCGCCGGGGAAAGGCACTTTCAATTTACCGTTTTGCCGTACGCTATGTTTCCTGGCTGCAGCGCCACTGTTCAACAGGTTTCACAGTTCGAGTCTGGGCTAAGTCTGTAAAAAAATATCTATGATGGAAGTTTGTCCGACTTAAACGCAAATACCCTGCGTTAAGTCGGTCAACAATGCTAAGAAACGGAAAAAATGTCTTGCTTTTTTATAGGAATTTAGATTTTCAACCGACTTAACGACAGTATTCTCAAGTTAAGTCGGCCAAAAGGTGCGTTTCGCAAATTTATTTATTCTTTAATAAGTCGCGGATTTCTTCAAGCAGGATTGCTTCGTCTGATTTTACGATTGCAGGCGGCTCTTCCGGCTTTTCTGCTTCCTTCTTTTTGAACTTTTCGAAAATCTGAATTACCACGAAAATACAGAAGGCTACAATCAGGAAGTCTACAACTGTCTGAATGAAGGCACCGTATTTGATTTCGGTTTCGCCGATTTTGAACATGAGCGATGCAAAGTCGATTTTGCCCAGAGCAAGGCCGATGAGCGGCATGATGATGTCGTTTACAAGGCTTGTTACGATTTTTCCGAAGGCGCCGCCGATGATTACACCGACTGCCATATCAATCACGTTTCCGCGTGAAATAAACTTTTTGAATGCGCTTAATTCTTTTGTTGCGGCACTAAGACCGTCTTTTATGTTTGCCATATAATTTTACCTCTTGTTTCTATTATATGGCGAAAGGCGGGGATTTTAAAGTTTATTTTACACAGAGTTTGTCAAAGGCAGGCTTTGGTTTTCCGTCTCTGTCGAAAAGCAGAGGGGCGTCGGTGCGACCGGGAACCGGGAAGTTGTTTTTCCAGCTCATGCGGTCGGTGATGCCCCAGAGAACAACATCTTTGAGGATGCCGGCTTTGGCTTCTTTTTTGAAGCACTCGAAGATTTCTTCGTAGCGGTCTGCCTGCTTTGCAAGAAGCTCCGGGGTGTATTCTTTGCGTGCTTCAAAAATGCCCTTGTCCTGTTCGCGGTCTGCGTACATTGAAATTTCCATTTCAGTTACGATTACCTTGAGGCCGAGGCTATCGTAAAGCTCGATTGTTTTTTCGATTTCTGAGACCGGCGGGTAGTCAATATTAATGTGCATCTGAAGACCCACGGTGTCTACAGGAACGCCGCGTTCCAGCATTCCTTTTACAAGCTTGTACATTCCTTCGCGTTTACCCGGGACCATTTCCAGATTATAGTCGTTGATTACCAGACTTGATTTTGGAAAGGCTTCCTTTGCCCAGAAAAAGGCTTTGTCTACATAGTCCGGGCCCAGAATGTCGAACCACTGAGAGCGGTCGGCTCCATCGCGTAAAACAAAGTTTTTATCTGATATACATTCATTCACAACGTCCACAGAACAGATGTCGTCGCGATAGCGTTCGCCCACGGTGAAGATGTATTTCTTAAGGCGTTCTTCGAGTACTTCTCGGCTGACCTTGCTGCCATCGGTATTTTTGAAAATCCAGTCTGGGGACTGATTATGCCAGACCAGAGTGTGCCAGCGCATATCCTGGCCGTTTGCCTTTGCAAAATCGCGGAGACGGTCAGCAGCGGCGAAATCAAAAAATGGCTTGCCGTCCGGGCCCAGGTGGTAAATCGAGCCCATTTTGCACTCGTTTTCAGCAACTACAAGATTAAACTGACTGGCAGCGAGTTCCTTGTCCGGCATATCGCCCTTTGGGAAAGGCTGAGGCTCCGGGAATTTGAACTCAGGGAATTCCGGAGTAGGCTTAAAGTTCTTTTTGAAGTCTTCATAGCGGGCTTTCATAAAATTGTAGAGTCCGGCTCTTTCTTCGTCATTCATCAAAATGATTCCGCTGATTGCGGCGCCAAGTCTAAAATAATCTTTATAGCTTTCGAATAGTCTTTTCATACTCTAAATTATGGTAGAAAGTGGGCCTGAATAATAGCGGGGATTTTTCTTATTGAAGGGTTATTTCAAACCCTCAAAAGGGCTGACTTTTTCTTCCATTTCCGCAATTTCGGTGCGCAGAGTTTCTTCCAGGGCCTGGTCAAAGCCGGTGAGGGCCGCAAAGGGCAGAAAGATTTTTGCCCGCTGGGACAGGGGCATGCGGTTAGGCAGGGAGTCGTAGTTCCAGTCGTAGTCCAGAAGGTCGTCGTATTTGCCGGCCTTTTCCTGTTTTTGATTTTTCATGCCTTGTGACCTCCTATCTGATTGTTACGGTCGCGGGTGGTGGCCCCTTCTTCAAGATTTGTTCCTTTTAAGATAGCGTTCTTTCCGAATTTTTTTATGATTTGCAGGCGGGCTTGCTGCAGGCTGTCTTCCTTAGCCTGATTGCTGCCACCTTCATCCTGATTTACCTGATCAAAAAGTCCCGGCTGCCGCAGACTTGCGGGCTTTATATTGTTGGCTGTTAAATTAAAGCGGCGGAAAAGCCAGGCCGGATTTGCAACCCTTTCAAAAATCTGAAGAAAGCCGTCTACAATTTCTTTTGAAGAATTTGTTTCACCGCCAAAGCTCCAGCTTCCGTGGGCAGGCTTGGGCATTTCCCGGCCGTAATAGTCGCGCACCACTTCGCCGTCAAAACCAGGCAGATAAAGACTTTCAACATCATATACTGCGTGAAGTGTAATGGAGTCGGTAACAAGCTTTTTCTTAAAAAGATCCAGAGCAAGCAGCTCGGCCATTTCGCGAACAATGATTTTTGCCTTTTCAAAAGAGTAGGGCTCGTGAAGTACCTGGCCGCTCCCCAGACTTTTGGCTTCTGATTTGTAGCTTTTAATATCCTTCATAGTGACTGGCTCAAGGCCCCAGGCATGGTCAATCAGGATTTCGGCATCAATTCCAAACTCGTCAAAAAGGATTTCCGGATGATCCAGTGAAGTGCGGGCAATATCTCCCATAGTGCGGATAAAGTATTTGTCCAGGCGGCGGGCAGTGGCCTTTCCAACCCTCCAGAAATCTGTAAGCGGTTGATGGCTCCAGAGCTGGCGGCGATAATCCATAACAGAAAGCTCGGCAATCCTGACTCCATCCAGGTCTGCAGGAATATGCTTTGCAACAATATCCATGGCGGCCTTGCAAAGAAAAAGGTTGGGAGCAATCCCGGCGGTGGCTGTGATGCCTGTTTCACGAAGTACGTCACGAATTACTTTTACAGCCAGCTCGCGGGCATTTGTTTTGTAAAATGTCAGATAGCTGGTGGCATCAATAAAAACTTCATCTATAGAATAAACGTGAATATCTTCCGGGGCAAAATAGCGGAGGTAAACATTGTAAATGCGGGTGGAATACTGAATATAAAGGGCCATGCGGGGTGGGGCAACTATGTATTCCAGTTCTTTGCCGGTCTGCCGCTTGATTTCGCGGGCCTTTGCTTCAACCTCAAAAAGACGAGAGCGGCCGCTGAGTCCATAGGCCTTGAGGGCCGGAGTTAC
>CAMNGG010000318.1 GCA_946537975.1 uncultured Treponema sp.
GATTTTCTGGATCAGCTGGGCTGGAGCTTTATTAAGCTTGAGGAAGAGGGAATGGCTTCGCCTGTAATGTCTGTTGAAGGCGTTTATAAGAAGTCGACAACTTTCCCGGATACTATTGAGATTATGGTGGGAATTGAAAAACTTTCTGCTGCAAAACTGACTTTCTCTTATGAATTTAAGTGTAAGGGAGAAGTTGTTTTTCTTGGAAAGAGTACTCATTGCTTCCTTGATACCCGTGGTGTGCCAGTGCTGATTGAAAAACGTTATCCGGAATTTTTTACTGATTTGAAAGAGATTTACGAGGCTGGAAAGAAAGAATAAATGGGACGTGAGATTGAAATAAAGATTCCGCTGACAGATGCGGAATATGATAAGATTTTTAAGATAATTTCCGGGGAGCAGACTTTGCCTGGTCTTGAGGTTGAAGCTGATGGACTGGAGCATCTTTTAAAATCGGATACTTATTTTTCACGTTATGCTAGTCGTGAAGAGAGTAAGGCTGCTGGTGAGCCTCAGGTTATCCGCATAAGAAGTGAAGCTTCCGCAGGTGATAAAACTAACGAACGTTCGTATTTTTGTATAAAGCGTAAGACAATTGAAAACGGAATTGAACTCAACCGCGAAGATGAAAGCTTTATTGAAAAGCCAGAGGTTGTCCGCGACCTTCTTTTGTTTTCCGGTTATCATCAATTTTTTGAAAAGAACAAGGATGCCTATGGTGTACACTGCCGATCGATAGTTTTGCCGGGCTGTGATTTTCACCTGGAGCTTGAAATGGTGAATGGTCTTAAGTATATCGAAGTTGAAGTAACTGACGGAACAGATTCAGCTGATGATGTCCGCGTAGCTCTGGAAAAGTTTATGGAGCTCTTTGGTCTTGATACTTCAAAAAGAGATAAGCGCAGCTGGATGGAAATAATTAACGGGAGCGCCAGATAAGGCGGGTGTACTTGATGAAGCGTTGCCTTATCATTTCAGCAGGTGAGATTCGAGATTATGAACGGGTTAAGTCTTTTTTACAGCCCGATGATTTTTTTATTTTCTGCGACGGTGGGCTGACTCACGCTGATGGGCTTGGCCTTAAGCCTGATTTGATTGTCGGCGATTTTGATTCCTGCGATTCTGAAGATTTAGCCCGCTGGAAAGATTCCTGTGAGACGGTACGTCTTCCCCGTGAAAAAGATGACACAGACACTTTGTTTGCAGTAAAGCTTGCCCTTGAACGTGGCTATTCTGATTTTCTTTTACTTGGTGCGATGGGGGGCCGTTTTGACCATGCACTGGGAAATATTTCAATTCTTTTGTATTTAGCTGGGCTTGGAAAAAAGGCGGTTTTAGTTGATGACTATTCTCAAATGCAGATTGTCGGTAAAGAACCTTTTTTTATTAAAGATAACTGCTCTTATTTTTCTGTTTTGACTGTTGCCGGCGATGTAAGCGGCGTGACAATCAAAAATGCAAAGTACCCGCTGGAAAATGCAAAACTGTCGGCAGACTTTCAGCTTGGAATAAGTAACGAAGTTCTGTCTGGAAAAGTAGCCGAAGTGAGTGTAGAGCAGGGAAAACTTCTGGTAGTTACGGTAGTTGAGTAGGCGAAGCCGTATCGAAACCACCTTGTGTTACAGCCCAAGTCTTTTCTTTACGTATTCCACGCTTTCAAGATATTCTTCGTCAGTTGTCAGGTGTTCGATAATCATTGGCATTTGAGGATCTTCTGCTGTGGCGAGCTTTGCATAGAGTTCTATGTTCAAAGTGCCTTTTCCACAGGCGCATTCTTCCAGCTGGAAGGTGTATTCCTCTTTTAAGTTTATATCTTTTAAGTGGCAGCTGCAGATTTTTCCTTTAAGTTTTGCAAAGCATTCTTCGAGGAAGCGGTTGTTGAAGAAGTAGCGGTCTGGCGAAGTAATCATATTCACAACATCCAGGTGAGCTCCAAAGGCTTCCCGGTTTACAGCTTCCATAAGTCTTACATATTCATCCGGTGAACTTGGAATCATCCAGGGCATTGACTCAATGCTAAACTTGGTATGCTGGGGCTGGGCCCGGTCAATTATTTCCTGAATCATTTTTACTGCCATGCTCCACAGCTCTTCGCTGAAATTTTCGCGATAGCCGCCATCCCAGCGGGGACCGTAAGGAGTTCCAACAACATTTACACAACAGCGGGCACCTATGCGGTCTGCCATTTTCAATTGGTCTACAGCGTAGTCTATCCATTGCTGGCGCTCGGTCGGGTCGGCAGCCAGCGTGTTTCGCCAGATTCCAACTTCTGCGATCGTGAGGTTGGCTTCGTCTGCGGCTTTTTTGTAAGCCATGATTTTTTCTTCGCCTTCAGTAAAGTTTACCGGAAAGTTTACAGTTTTAAGGCCGAGTGCTATGTGTTTTGCAGCCCAGTCTTGAGGGGAAGTGTGGGCGAGAGGGGATGATGTGCCTAAATACATTGTGGTCTCCTTAAGAGGTGGTTGAGTAGGCGAAGCCGTATCGAAACCACCGGGGGCTTTATAAATTGTGGTTTCGATACGGCACTTCGTGTCTACTCAACCACCGGTGCTTAGAAATTTCTTTGATGAATAACGGTCGGGTCGAAGCTCTTGAGGTTGCGAACTCCGGTGCGTGCCATGGTTGCGGCCAGTTCGTCTGTCATTTCTTTTATGCGGGCAGCGGTGGCCTCGGCTCCTTCCTTCAGAAGCGGCATAAGGTGGCGGCCAACGCTTACGGCAGTTGCTCCCAGAGCCAGACATTTATAAATATCCATTCCGCTTTCGATTCCGCAGTCAATAAATACAGGGATTTCTCCGCGGGTTACCTGTAGAATTTCCGGCAGCATCATAAGGGGCGGCACCGAATAATTCATTATTCCGTGGTGGTGTGAAAGCTGGATACCCCTGCAGCCTGCTTTAAGGCATTTTTCTGCGTCTTTTGTACTCAGTACTCCCTTTACAATAAATGGTGTATCGCCTGCGGCCTTTACAAAGTCTGCCAGCTCTCCGGTGCTTTTGCTTTTCATAGGTAAGCCCAGAACATTGTCGTAGCCGCCGCTTCCGTTGAAGGCGTGGTCTATGTCCATGCCGACAGCAAAGCAGCCGGCCTTTTTTGCGTGCTCTATTTTGCGGAAAACTTCTTTATTGTCTGCGTGAGGCTTTATGATTTTGATTGTAGCGGCGCCGGTAGCACAGATATCTTCCAGTTCCTTATCTTCGCCCATGCCAACCCAGTGAACGGCGTTTGCCTTAGCGGCAGACTGGGCATAAATTACCATTCCGTTTTCTGCGGTATTGCCCAGGTGAGAAAGGGCCGCAGTCATAACTGGTGTGTCGAAGGTGCGGCCGTAGAGCTCGAGTTTTGTTGAAGGTAAGTCAGAATCGATATAGCGGGGTTCAAGTAAGAGGGAGTCGAAAAAGTCCCGGGTGATGGTATCGGAATTGGATGAATAGTTCATTGAAATCTCCTGATTACGGTGGTTGAGTAGGCGAAGCCGTATCGAAACCACCGAGGTTTTATAACAGGTGGTTTCGATGCGGCACTTCGTGCCTACTCAACCACCGGGGGGTTATTTTAGTCTACCGTAGGTGTAGCCACGGTCGCTCTTTATTGGAGCGGCTTTTATCTCAAAGAAACAGACAGCATTTTTCTTGAGTGTCAGGCTGATTTTGTTACCGCAGCGTTTTGTCTGAAGGAATGGCTGGGCACTGGCTCGAAGAAGCTCCAGCTGCTCCTGACTCGGATTTGCAGGTTCTCCTAAATCGTGCCAGGCCTTAAGCGGATTACAGACTTCTTCATCTACAAGCTCTGTAATAAGAACGTTTGGAAGCTTTTCGTCTTCTGTTTTTCCCTTTGCCCGGTTTTCAAGCGGGAAGGTGAGGTCGAGCTTGAACTCTTTGCCTGTCATTTCTTCATCAACATTCCATGCTACTCCAGAATAACTACCGTTAGTTTGTTTAACTACGACGCAGTTTTTAGTTTTGAGTACACACTTCTCGTAGTTCTTTGTAAGCTTCTTGTAAAAAGCAAAGGTCCAGAAGGTTGGCTTTGGAATCAAACCGTTTGCAACTAAGCCAAAGCCTCCATGGAATGGAGTGTAAGGAACTCCGGCTTCTTCAAAAATATCGCCAAAGGTCCAGTAAGAATATGAACGATGATTGTCACCGAAGGTAGAAAGCATAAGGGCAATATAGGCGGCATTGAGGTTCATGTCGTGAACCGGGGCGTTTGGAATATAGGAAGTGTTGAACTCTGTAACATTTATATCCATGCCCTTGAATTCCTTGAAGGAATCGACTATGCCGCGGGTAGAGTCCAGCTGACCGAAGCACTGCTCTTTCGGATGAAGCTTTGGATAGCCGTAGTGTCCATCGTGGGCAGGCATTTCTGTTGTGTAATGATGGCGGGTAACAAAGTCGAGCGGACACTTGTTTTTGCGCACAAACTCCAGAAAGGCTTTTATCCATTCTTTATCAGTGCCGCCGCAAATTGCAGGGCCGCCGACGCGGAATCGTTTATCAACTGCCTTTACCGCTCTGGAAGAAACTTCATATAATTTAAAATATTCTTCCATGTTTGCATCCTTCCAGAAGCCCGGAAGATTCGGCTCGTTCCATACTTCAACCGGCCAGGTAACTACCTCATCGGGTCCGTAGCGGTCCATAAGATGGCGGAGAGTTGCCTGAACAAGGCCTGCCCAGCGGTCGTAGTTATAGGGTGGTGTAGTGTGCCCCTTCCAGTAGAAAATTGAATTGTCCCCTGAAGCCAGCTGCTTAGGCATAAAACCAAGCTCGATAAAAGGCTTGATGTGGAGCTCTTTGTAAGAGTCCATTACCATATCAAGGTAGGTCCAGTTGTATTCTACCTGAACTTTTTTTTCGTCGCGGCCTTCCCAGGCGTGTGGACCAAACTCCGGCACTCCCGGCTGGAACTCGCGGTAAATTGCCATGTCGTCGTGAAAGAGTCCGTGGCCGCGGATATGCTCAAAACCGATTTTTTCCTGCACCAGCTTGAGCTGTTCAAAATACTGCTTCTGAAGTGCCAGCCCCATGCGGCCGGTTCCTATGCAGTAAAAGGCGTTATTGTTGAATAATACGTTTTCGTTTCCTGTGATTTTGTAGTTCATTTTTTTAATCATCTCCTGTTATGTTTAGATTCCCCGGTCAAGCCGGTGAATGACAAAGTCGGCAAGCATAGCTTGCCTCTGAGCCATTCTTTCGATGAACCTAAACAGGCCCGCTGTCGCAGCCCTGTTTTTAACGGTTCTTCGATTTTAGGCTTCCCATGGATACTTAAAATTCCAGTCTTTTCTCAGTACATCCATCATATCAATTAAATCTTCTGATTTTTCGAAGGTGTGTACGTCGGACTCTGTTTTGCCTGCGAGAATAAATTCTGTTGCGTGTGCACATTCATATTCATAGCCGTTTACCGCAAAAGGCTGGCGGATTTCTCGAACCAGTTCTGAATCTCCGCCCCAGATATTTTTGTAAACATGAACATCAGCCTTCTGGCTGCAGAAAAAGTTTTCAACTGTGATGTAGCCTTTTGTTCCGTAAATTACAGCGTCATGACTTGGCACTGTAGAAGGAAGATCCATAGCGTCCTGAAAAGAGGTTACAATTCCGTTTTCAAAGGTGAGGTTTACGCTGTTCCAGGCATCAACACCTTTAAGCATGCGAACGGCTGAGCTTTCGGCAGTTATCGGCGAGAAGTCCGCAAGCATCATTGCAAAGTAGATATTGTAAATCCCAAGATCGAGGAGGGCACCGCCGGCCTGTCGTGGGTCGTAGTTTCTGTCGTCCGGATCGTAAGGATTTCTGTTGCAGAAGCGGGAATCAATATTTTGAATCTGACCGATTGTGCCGGCCGCAATTTCCTTTTTGATTTCTGCAATTGTCGGATTAAAAGCCGTCCACATTGCTTCCATAAAGAAAAGCTTTTTTTCGCGGGCAAGGGAAGTCATTTTATCCAGCTGCTCTCGTGAACAGCCGGCCGGCTTTTCGCAAAGTACGTGCTTTCCGCCCTTAAGGCAGCCGAGAACTGAATCCAGGTGGAAGGCATGTGGATTTGCAATATAAACCGCATCTACTTCCGGGTCATTGTAAAGCTCTTCGTAGCTGCCGTAAGCCTTTTCAAAGTTCCACTTTTTAGCAAAGTCCTGGGCACGTTCCAGATTCCGGCTGGCTACTGCATATAAACGGATTTTATTTCCGTCGATAGTTTTAAGTTTTCCGTCTTTTATTCCATTCATCGCAGCTGCCATAGCGTTGGCAATGCGGCCCGGGGCAAGAATCGCCCAATTAACATAGTTTTTCATATTAATCATTATACCATGGCCTTTAATATAATGGTGAATAATTCTCTATTTTTATTGTGAAGTTATTTTGATAGTAATCTTTCATCAAGAATAAAGTCTTCTGTTTTTATAATTTTAAGCATATTCATATTTTTGTGACGAGGATTGATTAAAAAGTTTGATTCTTCTTTAATTATTGCAGATGGAACTTTCAAAATAAATCCATCTGATTCAATCCATTTTGAAACTGTATCTTGTAATTCCGGGTGAGAGGTATATTTTTGCCAGTTTTGAGGGAGTTTTGTAATTTTTAGGATATCATCAATTTTGATTTTGTCTGGAATCTCGAGTGTAAGAATGGAAAGATTCGAAAGAGCAGAAAGCTTTTGCGCATGAACAAGCAGCTCAAGTGTTGCAAGAGAACGGCTTTCTGCAGTGTAAAGAAGTGGTGTTCCACGATGATTCCAGCGTCCTCCGAAAAGGCGAGCTCCTTCACCAGATAAATCATTTATAAATGTTTTCTGTGCAATACGATAAAACCGCATTTTTTAAGAATATACTCCGTATTGAATTCTTCCAAGGCAGTCTAGAACCATCTGGGCTCCATAGCGGGATGAGATAAGCTTTGCTGGTACTGCTCCATCCAGTGAAATATTTGGAGTTTCGAGCCATTCTTTGAAGCTTTCCAGAGAGTTAAAAACTTCTGAGCCTGTAGCAAAAATCTGTGCTACCTGTAGTATTTTTTCTGAGGTTTCAGACGACAGTTTTTCTTCTTCTGATTTTCGTTGCAGGGTTCTGATATTTATATCTGCAAGAGTCATAAGATATGAAATCGGGAGCTTTGTATTTTTTGAAAGATTAATCACGGCTTTTTTTGTAAGTCCTGTTTGAGAAAATTTATAATAATCCATAGGTGAGAAAAAATCTGCTTTCTTCTGACCAATCAAAACTGCAACCTTCATATAAAACCTCTTAATTAAAATATAATGTCAAATGTCGTGCCTGTCAACGAAAATTGACGTCTGAAATAAATGTTTGAAAAAAATAATTTATTGAAAATTTGTAAGATTGGATTATACTGAAAGGTAAGGAGTGTATTATGAATAATTGTATGCATATAAGAAAATTACTGTTTTGTTTTTTGCTTTTAATAATCCCTTGTATATCAACTTCTGCTGAAGTATATTCTTTACATTTTTTTACAATTGATGAAGATTTGGATTATTTAAAATTTATTAATAAAACAAGTGATGATTTAATTATAAAATATGATTGTGGATCAAAATGTAATTATGTTACAGTAAAGGCTAAGAGTGAAGAAAAGATTTCTATTGGAATTGAAGCTGAAGATAATATTTGGATCGATATTCCTGTAAGATTTGAAGTAAAAACAACTGATATGCAGGAAAAGAAAGTGTCATGGACAATGAATAATCGAAAAAGTGATATTAATATTACTCTGGAAGAAGATCAGGGGTGGAGTTTTTAATGGATAAAAAGATTTTTGTTTTTTTTCTTTCTATATTTATTGTTACTTTTATAGGATGTGTTTCTACTCCCGTGATGTTAAATACCTATAAAAAGGGAAGTGTCTTTTATATTGAAAATATTGATAAACAGGGGAATATTATTGGACTAGATAATATAGTAATTAATAATATAACTTTCTTTACAATAAAATATGAAATATTAGGAATAAATGATTTAAAATCAAATTCAAAAATTATTTGTGAAGGAACTGTTTCTGGAAGAGATGATGAGAAGATTTATATGAATAATTTCTTTTCAAATACAAGAGATCCTTTATCAAATTATAAATATATATGTATTCGTTTTCCGGAAGGTACGTTAAAAAAATGTTCTGCATATTGCGATGATGATGATGTTTTTATAGATATTGAACAATTTGGTGGAGAAAAAAATACTGATATTTATTCTATAGATGAAGATTTGTTCATAGAATTGGAAAAAGCATTTGATAAATAAGCTTTTAATGATTGGGGGCGTTACGGGGGCGGAGCCCCCGTTAGAAGGGGTAGCCCGCAACGAAGTGCGGGCGAGGGGAAGGCTTTCCCCTCCTGCATGAACTTCCCGCATTAAGTGCGGGAATGACACGTTTTTTTAGAATCTGCCTTCGTCTTTGTCGAGGGCGTTCAATTCATTGTGCTCTTTGATATACTTAACAGCTTCGTCAACTGTTGTGAAGCAGAGGCCTACAACAGTATCGGCGCAACCGTAGTAGATGGCGATGCGGCCTGTTGCTTCGTCTGTGAGGGCAGCTACAGGGAAACATACGTTGTCTACAAAGCCTGTTGTTTCGTATGGAAGCTCTGGTGTGAGCATATAATTCTTGCAGCGGTATTTTACGATTGATGGAGTGTCATGGTCGAGAATTGCTGCTGAGAAAGAATATACATAACCGTTGCAGGTGTGAACTACACCGTGGAAGAAGAGGAGCCAGCCTTCGTCTGTTTCGATAGGAGCCGGGCCTGCACCAATCTTAAGTCCCTGCCACCATGCTCCGCCGCCTTTCTGCATTACGAGTCTGTGCTCGCCCCAGTACTTCATGTCTGGAGAGTAAGAGAGGAGTATATCGCCGAAAGGTGTGTGTCCTGAATCTGAAGGACGTGAAAGCATTGCAAATTTACCGTTGATCTTCTTAGGGAAGAGAACTGCGTTGCGGTTGAATGGGAGGAAAGGATTTTCGAGACGTGTAAAGTCCTTGAAATCCTTTGTGCTTGCAACACCAATTGCGGCACCATCAAAATCACCACACCACATGATATAATAAGTATCATCAACTTTTACACAGCGTGGGTCATAAGCGTAGAAAGGATCATGTGGCTTTCCATCAGGATCGTGCATATGAATTTTTTCACGCTGGAATTCCCAGTGGATTCCGTCTTCTGAATCGCCGAGGTAAAGGAATGGATTTCCTGTAGGGTCTTCTGAACGGAAAACGCCTTTAAATTTTCCTTCCCATGGGATTACTGCTGAATTGAAAATACGTCCCATGCCTGGGAAAGGATTTCTTCCGATTACCGGGTTTGCATCGTAGCGCCATACTGGAAGCCAGCAGTCTGCTGGTTTGTCCTGCCATGGAATGTTTGGTAAGTTACCACCGCTGATGATTTTTGCCATAAAAAACTCCTCTTGGGTCTGGTGATTTTTCGCCGCCCTGTATGTGTGTTCTATGCTTATAATTTAGTACTGCTTCTCAATATTGTCAAGAAAGATTAAGTAAAATAGGTAAAATATATTAGGTTAAATTAAGTAAATTTAAGTTAAAAAAAAGAATTGCCACATAATTGCGAGCCGCAGACGAAGCAATCTATATTTGAGATTTCTTCGTAAATCATATATACTCTCAAACATGAAAAACTATCCGATTAATCAAGTTAAAAATATTCGTCTGCTTGGCCGAAATGTTGCCGGCGGCTTTTGTAAGGATGGTGCGGTTCGTCTTTTCTGGGCTGCATCTGCACTGGAAGTAAATGTAAAGGCCCGCGAAGTCTGGGCAGAAATATCCTGCAATTATGATTTTCATGAAATCTGGCTTGCAGTTGAGGTAAATGGAGCTCAGATTACCCGCTTTATTGCACCTAAAAGACCGACCTGGATTTGTCTCGCCCGTAATCTTAATTCAGAAAAAGAAAATCTTATTTCTATTATAAAAGATACTCAGCCTATGGCGGGAGACCAGCTTCACGAACTTAAGATTACAGCTCTTCGTCTGGATGATGGAGGTGATTTCTGTCCTCTCAAGCCGCGTTCCTGCAAAATTGAGTTTATTGGCGACAGTATTACCTCCGGTGAGGGACTGGCCGGCAGTCCTGATGAAATGGACTGGATTACTCAGTGGTTCTGTGCAAGTAAAACTTATGCCGCCCGGCTTGCAAAAAAACTTAATGCTGACTGGTCAACAATAAGTCAGTGCGGCTGGGGACTTTGCTGGGGCTGGAATGGAGATATTACTTCTTCAATACCACTTTATTATGAACAGGTTTGTGGTGTGCTTAATGGTGATCAGCAGCAGGCGATGGGCTCCTGTGATATTTATGAAACCTGGGGCGGTACGGATTATGTTATTCTGAATCTCGGTACAAATGATAATTCTGGTTTTAAGAGTCAGGATGATGGAAAGGGGGCAGATGGAGTTGCCGGTAATGCAATTGTTTCTGAAGTAAAACGCTTCCTTTGTGAAATAAGAAGACATAATCCTAAGGCAAAAATAATCTGGACCTGGGGAATGATACCTGTTGATATTGTTCCTGCTCTGATTCAAAAAGGAATCAAAGAATACATGAAAGAAAAAAGCGATATGAATGTATTCCCGCTTGAGCTTGAGGGTATGGATACAATAGAAAAAGCTGAGGAAGACAAGGGGTCTCGTGGACATCCTGGCCCACTTACTCATAAAAAGGCGGCTGAACGCATTTATGAGTTCATAAAGTCTTTACAGAATTCCTGATGACAAGGCTGCCGCTTACTAAGTGGCGGCCTTTTATATAAGATTTGCCTGTAATTTTATTTATAATCAGCTCTGCGGCAATTTTAGTTGAATCTTCCGGCTTTATATAAACAGTGGTTAACCCAACAGAGGTCTGTTTTTGTGGAAGATAATTATCAAAGCCTGTTACAGAGACGTCTTGTGGAACCCTAAAGCCTTTTTCTTCCAGTGTAAGAATCAGATTTGCGGCTGTTTCGTCGCAGTTACAGATAAAGGCTGTAGGCATATTTTTGGCAGGCGGAAGTTTTATAGGAATAAAAGCACCCTTTGAATCGCGGTCATTAAGTATATCTTCTGGAGATGTGCTTAAGTGATTTTCCAGCATGGCTTTTTGAAAGCCCATAAACCTGTCAGAAATGGATGTTGTAGCGCCAAAGTTTCCCACAAAGCAAATTTTTTTATGCCCCTGAGAAATTACATATTTTGTTATCAGATAAGAACAGAAGTAGTTATCGTTTGAAACACTGTCAAAGGGAAGCCTTGCAGAATAAAAATCAAAAAGAATAAAGCAGGAATAAGTTTTGTTAAGATTTTCCAGGTATGAGTCACTTGTCTGGCCGAGTATAACCAGACCATCTATCTTTTTATCCTGAATCATTCGGGGAAGGGTAAGTGCTGCTTCATCTTCTTCAGAAAGCAGTTCCATAATGCTGTAATAACCACGGCTAAGAAACTCTGTTGAAAGGGCATTAAAAATATGCCAGTAATAAGAAACTTCAGGTGAAAAGAAACGTGAAGGAATCAGGATTCCTATATTTCCGGTTGTCTTTTCCGCTGCTCCTGCTGCTACTGAGGTTTTTAGTTTATAGCCAAGGCTTTGAGCAACTTCCTTAATCGCCTGCCTCAGCTCATCTCCAACCCCATCCTTGTCGGAAAGGGCTTTTGAGACGGTTACTGTACTGATGTTAAGTTTTTCAGCTATATCTGATAATCGAACCTTTTTTTTCTGAGCCATAAAAAGATTATAACTTTTTTTCTTTTTTTTTGTAACCCGTAACCCCCTTATTGGTTATATTAGTGAACACCAAAGCAATACTAATAAGAAATGCCTCCATAATTAAAGACTGCCGTTTCCTCCTTTCCCGGCAGTCTTTTTTTT
>CAMNGG010000319.1 GCA_946537975.1 uncultured Treponema sp.
AGCTGCTATTATCTGATAAAGGAAATGCAGGCAGCCGGCCTCTGCGACCCAAGCGTAGACCCGGAGCCGATGATGAACGCCTTTAAGCAGATGATTAAGTTTCAGCTGCAGGCGGAAAATGAAAGGATTCTTGGCATTCGGCCGAACAGCCACAACTACGACGCTAAGTATAATAAGATTAGGGAGATTCCTAAGTTTGAATAAATCACTGTCACCCCGAACTTGTTTCGGGGTCTATGTATAGATGCTGAAACAAGTTCAGCATGACGTGACAGTAGGGTTACTAGTTATAAGGCTTTGTACCCTGCGGAACGTACTCGCCGTTAACTGCGCCTAACATTGCCTTAAGCGAATAATCGCAGCGCCAGCTGTAGCCTAGCAAAATGCTGTCCGCCCACTGCAGGCTTTCTGTGAGAGTTGGCGTCATATTGCAGAGCACAACTACCCTCTTGCCCAGGCCGCGGAAATATTCCGCAATGCGCACATGGTTTTCGCTTGAAACACAGATTATGATGGTGTCGTAACCGGCCGCCACGGACGGAAGATTGTCAAGAACCCACTGGGTTTCGTTTGGGCCTGTTTCGTAGTTGTAGTGGAATTCGCCGGCGCCCGGGTAACGCTTGCGGCCCGCTTCAAAGAAGCTTGTGAGCGAGCCCATCAGAAGGACGCGGCCGGCTTTGTCGGCAGTCAAAGGAAGGCTACCCTGCTTTTCTACAGTAACCGAGCGGCAGGCCTGTTCAAGAAAGAACTTTTCGCCCTCACGGTCCGGAATGTAAGAATCAATCGAAGCTGCATCCGGATAAAGAGGAGCCGCATTGCCGCTCTTAAAATAATCAAGCTTAGCCTTAAGCACACGGCGGGCCGCATCCTTAACGCGATTCCGGAAGCTTTCATCCGTTGTCATCAGTTCAAGATTTTTATACCAGAGGGCTTCGTTGAGCTTAGCAGTAGTAGAAGAAAGAATGATGTCGTTACCGGCTTCAAGAGCCATCTTAAAGGAATTAGACATAGTGCCCGCATAAACCGTCGCACCAACCATCATCATATCATCAGTTATAATAAGGCCCTCGTAACCAAGCTGATTTCGCAGCAGGTCTGTAAGGAAATAATAGGAAAGAGAAGCCGGAGCGCCGGAGCTTTCAATCTGAGGGAAGCTCAAATGCCCCGACATAATTGCGGGCACCTTTTCTTTTATAAGATAAAGATAAGGAATGAGCTCGCGGTTCTTAAAGGTTTCAAAATCAATATTGATTACGGGAAGCTTTCCGTGAGAGTCTATGCTTGTGTCGCCATGGCCCGGGTAATGCTTAGCCGTTGCAATAACCCCAGCCGCCTCCGAGCCCGAAACAAAGGCCGCACCCAGCACACCGGTTTTATCCGGATCATCACCAAAAGAACGCGTACCTATAATAGAAGAATCATGATCTGTAAAAAGGTCTACCGTAGGCGCAAAGTTCATATTGATTCCAAGCGCCTTAATTTCGCGGCTTATGTAATAGGCAGTCTTCCAGGAATCAACCGGGTAGCCGCCGGCTCCAATTGCCATGTTGCCCGGAGTTATGGAAGTGTCACCCTTTACGTGGCGAATCCAGCCGCCCTCCTGGTCTGTGGCAACAAAAAGAGGTATCTGAAAACGTCCCTCGGCAGCCTGCTTCTGCAAGCCGGAAATAGACTTTGCGACAAGATAAATATCGTCCGTATTCCAGCCGAAAACTTTAACCGAGCCGAGGCCACGCTCAACCCACTGGTACAAAAGCTCCGGAGGTTCAGCGCCGGCCCAGCCGAACATAAAGGTCTGGGCAAGCAGTTCTGAGTCTGTCATTTCATCAGTGATTTTTTCTGCGAGCTCGTCGTTGGGCAGGCGGGACCAGAAATTTACAGTATTAACTGAAAGGCTTTGAGAAGACTGAGACCAGAGAAAAGTGCAGCCCGCAAAAAATAAAAGTGCTGCAAAAAGGAACCGGGTTTTACGCATTCCTGATTCTTTCGCTTGCTACGTGAGCGGCGATTGCTCCATCTGAAACTGCGGTAACAACCTGGCGGAAAGGCTTACTTCGAACATCACCTGCGGCAAAAAGGCCAGGCACAGAGGTTTCCATATTTTCATCAGTAAGAATATAACCGGCAGGGTCTTTAGGAAGCATTTCGACAAGCTCTGTCTGAGGCAGCATTCCTGTAAAGATGAAAACAGCATCTGTGGTAAGTTCAGTTTGTTCACCTGTTTTTACATTTTCAACAATAACTGATTCTACCTTTGCGGAACCCTTAATCTCTTTAACAACAGAATCATAAAGAGGCTTAACGCCCGCAGCGAGCATCTTATCAATTACGGCCTGCTGTGCACGGAACTTGTCGCGGCGGTGAATAATGCTCACATCACTTGAAAGAGTTGAAAGATAAATAGCCTCGCTGCAGGCAGAGTCACCTCCACCCACAACTACAATTTTTTTATTTCGGAAGAAAGGCCCGTCGCAGGTAGCACAGTAAGAAACACCGCGGCCTGTAAATTCTTTTTCACCGGGAACTTCGAGATTACGATGAATGGCACCAGTCGCCAGACAGAGACAGGCAGCCTCGTAAGAAGCCTTTTTTGTTTTTACAAGAAAGGCACCACCAGTCTTATCTATAGAAAGAACATTATCCTGCAGCACCTTTGCACCAAAGCTTTCGGCCTGCTTCTGCATGGTCATCATATAAGTGGCGCCGTCTACCGCAGGAAAGACACCCGGGTAATTTTCCAGTTCTGAAATCTGCAGAACCTGACCACCCGCACCCGCTACATCGAGGACGAGAACAGAAAGTCCTCCGCGTGCCGCATACTGAGCGCTGGCAAGACCGGCAGCACCTGCACCAATAATCACATAATCAAATTTTTCGCTGTTTAAGTTTTCCATAGATTTTGATATTTTAACATATTATTCGTAAACATAAAAGCGTTTATTCGAATCGGCCTTTGCTTTGTAAAGAGCTATATCGGCCTTTTTAAAGAGCTCTGAATAATTTTTCTCTTCACCCCGGTAAATGGCAATTCCAATACTGATACTGATTTTTTCCTCTGAACCCGGAATAGAAATATTTTCTGAAGCCCCCTTAACAATTTCTTCCGCGATTCTTTTTGCGACTTCAATATCATCAGTATTCTTTTTGAGAAGAATAAACTCATCGCCGCCAAAGCGCCCCAGAATTTCACCCGCTTCTATTCCGCTTCTGATATAGTTTCCAAGCTGCACAATAACTGAGTCGCCGACATCATGACCATAGGTATCGTTAATAGACTTAAAACGGTCAATATCCAGCATAAACATAAGACTTTTGCTGCTGGAAGGATCCGCAAGGAAGCTGTTGATTTCTCTGGTAAGGGCTCCTTTGTTTTTGAGACCGGTCATCTCATCTGTATCCTTCTGGATATTGATTTCGCGGGTAAGGACAAACTCCCTGATTCGGATTGAGTTTGCGATGATATTCAGAAAGATTCCGACAATCGTAAAAATCGTCACATTGGTTAAATCAATCTGCCAGATATTATGTGGCTTTACCCCGTGCATCCAGATTAAACAAAGGGCCGAGGCCGCCGTCAGTTCAATCGCCATCCAGAAGGGCTTATCTATCATAAACATTGGAGCAATAAGCAGGAAGGCAATGAAGGTTGTAGAAGGAGCGGCCGGATTATTTTTTGTAAGAAAACAGCCAAAAATAAAAAGAAGCGAAATTGATAAATAAATTAAGAGCTGGGCAATAATTGAATCCTTATCCAAAAAGAAGAAAAAGGAAACGGCCATCAGAGAATAAAAAAATGCGCCAAAGTATAAAGCTCTGTTTACGCTAATCAAATCTACTAAAATAGAAGCAAGGAATAAAAGTCCAAAAATCACAGCCATAAAAATATGCAGGCTGCGCCATATTACGAAATTGGAAATGTACACATCCTTTTTTACTGCGTTATATTCCTCCTTTTCGATACCGCAATAAAAAAAGTAATTGAAGAGCTTTTTAAGACCTCTCATCTGAATACCTCATTATATTATTCTGGCAAATTCTGGCACAATCTGGCGACCAGAAAAACCGCAACACTTTTTTTTTATTAATGACTTTAATATAATGATTTTTCTATTATATCATATAATACTATCAAAAGAAACTCTTATTTACCGCAGCTTGAAAAGAGTTTATAATTTTGAATTATGAGAACACTTTTTAATAAGGGCTGGCAGTTTGCAGAATTGCCGATTGAAGAGGTAAAGGAGCTTCTAACTCCGGATGATTTTTTTGAAAAGGCCGAGGCAGCCGAACTGCTTTACCGGCCGGTAACACTGCCTCACGACTGGCAGATTTATCATGTTCAGGATTTATATAAAAACAGCGTCGGCTTTTATAAAAAGAGTTTTGACATCTCCGAGTGCGCCGGCCGCTACATAGCGCTCAATTTTGAAGGCGTGTACATGAACAGCGCCGTGTGGGTGAATGGTAAAAAAGCCGGAGAATGGAAATACGGCTACTCCGCTTTTGAGTTTGATATAAGTAAGCTGGTGCAGGCGGGGCTCAACGAAGTCCTGGTGATTGCGGTTTACCAGAACTGCAATACAAGGTGGTATTCAGGTGCGGGGATTTTCCGTGATGTTCGGCTCATAAACAGCCCGACCCGTCACCTTGCAACAAACGGAGTTTATTTTTCTGCAAAGCCGGCTGATGAAAAGAGGCTTGAGGGAGAGTGGAAGGTCAGGATTTCAAGTGAGGTGGTTTCGACAGGCTCAACCACCGCAAATACAGGCTCAACCACCGCAAATATAAATTCAACCACCGTCAAGCATACTCTTACTACCCCGGACGGCGAGGTCTTTGCGGAGTTTTCAGGCGACGGTGAGTTCAGCGTAACTGCCCCGCAGCTCTGGGATATCAGCTCGCCTTTCTTCTATATATTAAATACAAAACTGCTTGACGCAGACGGCAGAGAACTCGACGAAAGCAGCCAGTACTGCGGTTTTAAGCAGGCCCTTTTTACAGCAGACCAGGGCTTCTTCTTAAATGGCCGTCATGTAAAAATTCAGGGGGCCTGCCATCATCACGACCAGGGAGCGCTGGGAGCCGCCTTTAATGCCGCAGCACTTCGCCGTCAGTTTACAAAGCTTAAGGAGATGGGGGTAAATGCAATCCGCTGTTCTCATAATCCGCCGCCTCAGGCCTGGCTGGACCTTTGCGACGAAATGGGGCTGATGGTAGACAACGAAGCCTTTGATATGTGGGAAAAGCCCAAGACACCTTTTGATTACGGAAACTATTTTAACGACTGGTGCGAGCGCGATGTTGAGTCCTGGGTAAAGGCCGGGAGAAATCACCCCAGCCTGATTATGTGGTCAATCGGGAATGAGATTTATGACACCCATGTAGGAAACGGACTGGCAATCACAAAAAGGCTTTACGCCGCAGTTGTAAAAAATGACCCGGAGAGAAATGCGCCGATTACAATCGGCTCAAATTATATGATGACCGAAGGCGCTCAGAAGTGTGCAGAAAATATAGATGTTGTCGGCTACAATTATCTGGAGCGGCTTTATGATGAGCATCACAAAAAATATCCGGACTGGAAGATTTACGGAAGCGAAACCAGTTCAACCGTGCAGAGCCGGGGAATCTATCATTTTCCGGATTCGCTCAAGCTCGTTACCTTCAGCGACGGCCAGTGTTCAACACTTGGTAACTGTACCACACCCTGGGGCTGTGCAAACACCCAGACCGTAATTGCTAACGACCGTGACTGTCCTTTTTCTGCGGGTCAGTTTATCTGGACCGGCTGGGACTACATCGGCGAGCCTACACCTTACCATACAAAGTCTTCTTTCTTCGGCCAGATTGACACAGCGGGCTTTCCTAAGGACACTTACTTTTTGTACAAGTCTGAGTGGGCCGGAAAAGCGGCGGCGCCCTTTGTACACCTGCTGCCCTACTGGGACTGGAACGAAGGTCAGTTGATTGACGTGAAGGCTTACACCAATGCGGATACTGTGGAATTATTTTTTAACGAACGTTCGTTAGGAAAACAGAAGATAAATCATAAGGACGGGAAAACGCCTTTCGGCCACTGGCAGCTGGAATATCATAAGGGTGAGATAAAGGCTGTTGCTTATGATGAAAAGGGCAATGTGATTGCGGAGGATGTGAAGAAGTCTTTTGGAGACCCGGCGAGAATTCTTTTGAAACCGGAGCCTGACTATAATTCGAACCGTCATTGCGAGGAGCGCAGCGACGAAGTAATCCACTTTATACAAATAATGCTCGCAGACGAATCCGGCACCCTCGTAGAAAACGCCCGCAACTATATAACCATAAACGTTGCCGGTGACGCAGAGCTCTTAGGCATGGATAACGGAGACTCAACTGATTACGAAGAATACAAGCCGGAAGGAAAACACAGCCACACAAGAAAGCTTTTTGCGAACAGGCTGATTGCTATTGTCCGTTCAAAAACTGCCGCAGCAAGCTTTGTGGTTACAGCCGCAAGTGCGGGGCTCCATAATGTTTCAATTAAGTATAATGGAAGTGCACCGGCCAGTCAGGAAAAATGGAGCGAGGTTACACCATATCTTGCAATTCGACCGGAGAAGACTTTTGTTCCAACCCGTAAAATTGAGCTGACAGCAAGCGGTTCTACAAAGTTAGACGCCACTAACCGACAGATTCAGGTTACCGCAAAGGTACTGCCCGAAAATGCAAGCATAAAAGAAATCAGCTGGAACCCGGTTTTTAAGGAATGCATTTCCAGCGATAACATAATTGTAAGGCAGGTAGAAGAGGTCGAAGGAAATACCCGGCTCATAAGCGCGGCTGAGAACGGCGAGATTTCTCGTCTCATAAGCGCCGCCGGCGACGGCGAGGTTACCCGGCTCATACAGGCAGCCGGCGACGGCGAGGTTACCCGGCTCATACAGGCAGCCGGCGACGGCGACTGTCTTCTCCGCTGTACAGCCCAAAACGGCACAAAGTACGATGAGGTAATAAGCGACCTGCCCTTTAGCGTAAGCGGCATGGGCAGCTGCAGGCTTAATCCTTACACGCTGATTGAGGCATGCCGCTTCACGGGCTATGACAGCGAAGGCGGAAAGGCTAAGCCGGAGATGTCACTTGAAAGCGGAATTTCCAACCGGAAGTGCGGCCCTACGTGGGTTAGTTTTGAGAAGGTTGATTTTGGGGTGGACGGAGCAGATATAATCCATCTGCCGATTTTCAGCTTTGCGACAGAATTGGAAATAAAAGTCTGGGATGGAGAAGGAACCGGCGAGGCCTCAGAAAACCTGGGCACCTTCACCTACCGCCACGAATCAATTTATAATACTTACAGCGAAAACGTCTTTACACTAAAGCGCCGACTTTTCGGCATTCATACAATCACAATCAGTTTTGAGACAGATTTGTATTTACACGGCTTTTATTTTGACAAGACGCCAAAGGCTTTTGCCCGATTGCGGGCTCTGGATGCAAACCTCATTGCGGGAGACAGCTTTACCCGCACAGAGGAGGCCGTAGAAGGAATCGGAAATAACGTAAACCTTGATTTTTCTGATATGGATTTTAGTGCGGGTCCTGAGGCTCTCGCAGGGGCGGCAGCTTCCATCACCATCTGCGGAAAATCAAATACCGAGAACAACACAATCAACCTGAAGTTCTTTGCCGAAGACGGAAGCAGCACAACACAGGTAATCGAGTTCGCCCACACAGAAGATTACGAAGAAAAGACCTTCCCGCTGGCACCGGTAAGTGGCCGCCAGAAAATCAGCTTCGTCTTCCTGCCCGGCAGCAATTTTGACTTTAAGTGGTTCAAGTTTAAATAAGGTATA
>CAMNGG010000320.1 GCA_946537975.1 uncultured Treponema sp.
CCAAGACCTGTCAAAGTTACAATGCCAATAATGATTCCGGCCATACCACAGGCAATCGCAACACTGATAATGTTGCGGGCTGCGGCGCACATTACATCAATGATGTCTCGTGAACCAAAGGTTGGTTTTCGTCCTTTTGCAAGGTCTACGATTGAAACTGTAATACCAATCAAAAGGCATGAAACAATTCCCATCAGGGCAGCAAATACCGCAGTTTTACCAGAACAAAGGAAATAAATGATTACAGCCAGAGGCAGAATCATATAACCCTTGCTCAAAAAGAGGGGAAGGAACTTTGGAAGCTGTTCGCGTGGAAGCCCTTTAAGCCCAAGCTTTTTAGCTTCAAGATGAACAGTAATAAAGATGCCGGTAAAGTAAAGCAGGGCTGGAATAACTGCAGCCTTTACAATTGTAATATATGGTATACCAAGGCTTTCTGCCATAAGGAAGGCTGCTGCACCCATAATAGGAGGCATAAGCTGTCCACCAGTTGAAGCCGAAGCTTCTACCGCACCGGCAAATTCACCCTTGTAGCCAAGTCGTTTCATCATAGGAATTGTGAAGGAACCTGAACCTACAGTGTTACTTACAGAAGAGCCGGAAACTGTTCCAAGCAGCGCAGATGAAAGGACTGCAACCTTTGCAGGACCGCCGCTTGCACCTCCTGCAATTGCGTTACATACATCAATAAAGAACTGGCCGATTCCGGTTTTTTCGAGAAGAGCGCCAAAAAGAATAAAAAGGAAAATAAAGGTCGAACAGGCACCGATTGGTGTTCCCATAATTCCTTCTGTGTTGTAGAAAAGGTGGCAGACTACTCGCTGAAGTGAATAACCACGGTGATGTAAAAAGCCCGGAAGGTATTTTCCAACAAAGGCATAAATTACGAAAACCGAAGCAATAGTCATAATAGGGAGACCAACAATTCGGCGGCAGCTTTCAAATAAAATCAAAATTCCAATGATTCCGATTATTACATCCAGGGTTGTATTGTTGCCTGAACGGCGAACCAGATTCTGGAAGTTGATTACGATATACATCCAGCAGCCTGCGCCGGCTAAGCCCAGAAGAACATCGTAAAAGGGCAGCGTATTTCTCGGCATTTTTTTTGTTGCCGGAAAAAGCAGAAAGGCCAGCAGCTGTACAAAGGCAAGGTGGGTTGCACGAAGAATCTGTGCAGTTACAAGACCAGAGAGAGTTGCATATAACTGAAAGGCTACAAAAATGATGGAAATAATAACAGTAATATATTGTCTCCAGCATTTATGCTCACGATAAGCCTGTTCACGGTCCAGATCTTTCATAAGATTTTTCATTTCTTCTTCGTTTGAAGTTGGAAGAATGTTGTCGATAGAGCTGTTTGTAGACTCATTAGTGTCATTTGTTTCAAGAGTCTCATCTGTCTGCTCTTTGTCCATGTCCATAGGGACCCTCCTTTTACGATTTATAGTTGTGTGTTTTATTGTTATGATTGCAAGGCAAAGCCGAAGCAATCTGTTATATCCTGTTCAAAATGTATTCTATTAAGGAAACCTTTTTGTATTCAAAAATTATACTGGTTTGGGGTTCAAAAAAGTCTGTAAGATAAAATTCCTTTTGTCCCACTTCAACAGCTTCATCAAAGGTAATTGAATGCTGGGCAATTAGCCCTACTGCCATAACAAGGCGGGGAACAACGCGGTTAATTCCGCTGATAACATAATGGTCATCGGTTACAGAAAAAACTGCACCAGGTGTTTCGTCTGGTTCCGGAATACCTGCACCATAAGAAACAAAAGATGTTTTATAGAGTTCAAGCTTTTTGTCAGCTGTAGCCCTGTAATAATCATGAACACGGCCTTTATTTACAGAATGAGTGTAAGAAATTACAAAGCCTTTTTTGTAGCCGTCAATCGAATAAAAGCGTAGAGGATTAATTTTTCTACTGCCAACAGAAAGTACGGTAATAAAGGGTGAGAAAAGAGCCGAAATAATAAAAATTAAAATAAAGGATGTAATTAATAAAGTAATTAATGATTTCTTTCTGGTCATAAATAATAATGGCGGCCGGCCTTTATGAAAAAAAGGGCCGTCCGCCTTAGAAGTTTAGTTTACACTCAATCCAATTTCTTTGTAATATTTTTTTGCTCCAGGGTGGAATGGAACTGAAACACCTGTAATAGCAGATGCGGCTGTTACTTCCTTACCTTTAGCATGTCCGCGTGCGAGTTCGTCGAGGTTTTCAAAGAGAGCCTTTGTCATTTCGTAAACGGTTTCCTCATCGAGCTTTGAGCTTACAGCAAGTGTAGCTTTGATAGCGAGGGCTGGAGTATCAGTATCTGTTCCCTTGTATGTTCCACCAGGGATTGTAGTATATGTATAGAAGCCATATTTTTCGCAGATAATATCAGCTGCATCCTTATCGATAGGGATAAGAACAAGACCTGCTGTAAATGCGAGTTCCTGAAGGGCAGAGTTTGGAACACCGGCTGTAATAAAACATCCGTCCAAAGTACCATTCTGAATACCTTCTGCAGATTCCTTGAAAGAAAGGTTGCTCTTTTTGATATCATCAAAAGTAAGACCATAGCCTTCGAGAATCTGTTTAGCGTTGAATTCAACTCCGGAACCAGCGTCACCTACAGAAATGCGCTTGCCGCGGAAATCTGCAACAGATTTAATACCGCTCTTTTCAGAAACAGCAATCTGTACAACTTCAGGATACATAGTTCCAATAGTCATAACATTTGAAAGCTTTTCACCGGCAAACATATCTGTTCCGTGATAAGCATAATCCATAACGTCGTTCTGAACTGTAGCAAACTCAGCTTCTCCCTTGTTGATAAGTCTGAGGTTTTCTGCAGAAGCACCAGTTGCCTGAGCTGTTACGTTCATATTAGCAATCTTTGTGTTCCAGATGTTAGCAATAGCGCCTCCAAACGGATAGTAAGTTCCGCTTGTTCCACCTGTTGCAAGAATGTAATCTTTTTTTGCGTTTGCATTTGATTTTGTACAAGCGCCGAAAATGAGGGCAGCTGCGAGCAGTGCCAATGAAGCCTTAAATACTTTCTTCATATATCTTCCTCCAATTATAGATAAACAATTTTACTATATAATAGCATCGGTTTCAATGAGTGTAATGACGAGGAGTTGCGATATCTTGTTTTTTTTTGTAAATTGAAGGGTATGAATCCGAATGGAAAATATAAGGCTTTTGAGCCTGTTCCTTTGAAAGATAGAAAATGGCCCTCTAATGTAATTACAAAGCCACCGGTCTGGTGTTCTGTTGATTTACGCGATGGAAATCAGGCTCTTGTAAATCCAATGGGAATCGAGCAGAAAATAGAGTTTTTTAAGCTGCTTGTAAAAATCGGATTTAAAGAAATCGAAGTTGGTTTTCCGGCTTCCTCAGAAACAGAGTTTGAGTTTATCCGCCGTCTCATACAAGAAAACCTTATCCCCGACGATGTATGGATCCAGGTTTTGTGTCAGGCAAGAGAGCATCTTGTTGCAAAAACCTTCGAGGCAATAAAAGGGGCGAAAAACGTTATTTTTCATCTTTATAATGCAACATCTCCGGCCCAGCGAAAATATAATTTTGGTAAGACAAAAGAAGAATTAATTGAGCTTGCGGTAAGCGGTGTAAAATGTGTGAAAAAGTATATAGCCGCAGTCTCAAAAGAAGACCAGACCTCCGGCCGTAAGCCTGCAAATTTCCGCCTGGAATATTCACCGGAAAACTTTACACAGACAGAAAGCGATTATGCCATGGAAATCTGCCAGGCAGTTGTAAAGGCCTGGGGTGCAAGTCCTGATAATAAGATGATTTTAAACCTGCCGGCTACAGTTGAATGTAATCTTCCAAATCAGTTTGCGGACCAGATAGAATATTTTTGCAGAAACTTCCCTAGCCGGGAAAACTGCGTAATTTCCCTTCATAATCATAATGACCGTGGTGAAAGTGTAGCCCAGTGCGAGCTTGGTTTGCTGGCAGGGGCTGAGCGAGTCGAAGGCTGCCTTTTTGGAAACGGAGAACGTACCGGCAACCTGGATATAGTTACCGTTGCGCTTAATATGTACACCCAGGGAATCGACCCGGAGCTGGATTTTTCTAATCTGGAAAGTATTTCCCAGGAATTCAGCAGACTTACGACAATGCCTATACACCCTCGTTCTCCTTATGCCGGCGAGCTTGTTTTTACAGCCTTCAGCGGTTCACATCAGGATGCAATAAGAAAGGCAATGAATGCCCGTGCCGGTAAGTCGTCATCGCTTTTGTGGGATATTCCTTATATTGCGATAGATCCTCATGATATAGGCCGGGAATACAACGGAATTATCAGAATCAACAGTCAGAGTGGAAAGGGGGGCGCTGCTTATATCCTCGAAACAATGTTTGGAATTGCGGCGCCAAAAGCTATGCATCCGGTTATTGGGGCGGTTATCAAGGCGCAGGCAGACGAGCTTCAGAGGGAACTTAGTCCAAACGAAGTTTATGATATTTTTGCCGAAACCTGGCTATATACAAAAGCTCCGCTTAATGTCCTCGAAATTACCGAACGTCATATAGAAGGTGAGCGTGGAACTGATTTACCGGAGCAGGTAGCAGGTATGGCCACAGTAGAGTGGGAAGGAAAACGTTATGCAATTGCGGCAAACGGAAACGGACCTCTTGATGCCTTTGTAAGTGCAATGAAACAGACTCCGGCACCGGCCTTTAATATTACAAGCTTCCATGAACATTCTATAGGCTCTGGTTCTGATACACAGGCTATGGCTTATGTTCAGATTACCAAGGAAAATGGAGAAGAGGCCTGGGGGGTTGGAAAGAGTTCTAACGTAGGTCGCGCCGGTATTGCGGCAGTTGTATCTGCCCTGAACTTCAAAAAATAATTGCAATTCTTCCATAATGTGCGATAATTAAATAATATAGAAATGTTGTGATTTTTTAACTTTTCAGGAGTCTGACTATGGCAAAAGCATTGGACCGATTTGATCCAAATCCGAAAAAAAATGTTTCTCTAAAAACAAAGCTTATCGCAATGATTGTTGGCGCCAGCGTTGTTGGAGTTGTCGCAACCGCAATTGTATCTCTGGCAGTTTTTGATAACGGACTTATGGACCAGACAAAGGATGAATTGGGCCATACAACAGATGGTGTAGAGTGGATTATTCATGACTGGCTCGATACTCTTACCGGCTATGGAGATATGCTGGCTTCAACCGACCATATAAAAGGCTATCTTGACGGCAGCTACACCGATGATGCTAATGTGTATTTAAAAGAAAAGGCTGGTTTGTGTGGTGTAGATCTTCTCGCAATTACTGACACCAGTGGAAAGGTTGTCGCTGGTTATGAGGTAAAACCTGGATATAATAATGTCATTCCTGCTGTAAAAGCCGGAGTTGCCGGGCAAAAGGCTTATGCCTATGATGAATATGGCACTATTGACTATGGTATTATTTCAGTATCTCCGGTTATTAAAAATGGAAATCGTCTTGGCGCACTTGTAATTGCTTATGATCTTGCTTCTATGGCAAGCGACGGTTATGTTTCAATTGTTCATGATCATCATTCTGTTGAGTGTACAGTTTTCAAGGGAAAGGTTCGTGCGGCAACAACCCTTGGTATTCATATGATTGGAACAGAGCTTACAAATGATGCTATAGTTCAGCAGGTTCTTTATGATGGCCAGCAGTATGTCGGCGAAAATACAATTGCAAACATAGATTATTATACTACTTATACACCTCTTAAGAGTTCAGACGGATCTGTTACCGGTATGATTTTTGTTGCGAAATCAATTCAGATGATTGAGCATGTCAGAAACAGAACAATATCTTTTGTAGTTCCTGTTGCGGTGCTGCTTATTCTGCTGCTTGCCGGAATAGGTTACTTCTTTGTTCGCTGGATTATGAAGAGAATTAATAACGTAACCGTATTCCTTGCGGACCTTGCAAGCGGTGATGCAGATTTGACAAAGCGCTGTAATCTTTATGTCCGCGATGAAATTGGAGCTCTGATTATCAACTTTGATAACTTTATGGATAAGCTGCATGAGATTGTCCGCACTCTTAAAGAATCTAAAGCAGATCTTGGAGTAAGTGGAGATAACCTTGCGGCCGGTACGGAAGATACGGCAAGTTCTATTACAGAAATCCTTGCTAACATTGATAGTATACATGGGCAGATTACTAGCCAGGGTAAGAGCGTTGCAGAAACAAATGATTCTGTACAGCATATTTCCAGTGCTATTACAGATCTGGACAGCCTTATTGAAGACCAGTCTTCAAGTGTAACTCAGGCATCTGCCGCTGTTGAACAGATGATTGGAAATATCAATTCGGTTAATAAGTCTGTAGAAAAGATGTCTGATTCCTTCAAGGCTCTTGAGGATAATGCAGAAATCGGATTCTCTAAGCAGGAAGATGTTAACGAGAAGGTTCGCCAGATTGAAGGTCAGTCAGAAATGCTTCAGGAAGCCAATGCCGCAATTTCGGCAATTGCTGAACAGACAAACCTTCTTGCTATGAATGCCGCTATTGAGGCTGCTCATGCCGGCGAGTCTGGAAAGGGCTTTGCGGTTGTTGCTGATGAAATCCGTAAGCTTTCAGAAACCTCTTCTGAACAGTCAAAGAAGATTGGTGAGCAGCTTGGAAAGATTATGGCTTCCATTGTTGATGTAGTAGGTTCTTCTAACGAAGCCAGTACAGCTCTTAATGAAGTTTCTAACCGTATTAAGGAAACCGATGAACTTGTAATTCAGATTCATTCGGCAATGGAAGAACAGAATGAAGGTTCTAAACAGATTATGGAAGCCCTTCGTCATCTGAATTCTTCTACCAGTGAGGTAAGAAATTCTTCACACGAAATGTCTGATAGAAATACCCAGATTGTTCGTGATATGGGAATCCTTTCTGAAGCTACAGGTATGATGAATACCAGTATGGAAGAAATGGCAGTTGGTGCACGCAAGATTAATGAAACTGGCGTAACACTTAACGAGATTTCTGAGCAGGTAAAGACTGCCATCGATAAGATTGGTTCTCAGGTAGATTTGTTTAAGGTTTAAGATGCAGCGGTGGTTGAGTGCCTGCAAAGGCGGGCCTATCGAAACCACCGTTTTTTTATTCGAATATCTTTTTTACTGCGGCCATATACTTGTTGCCGCGGTCAAATTCGTTTGAGAACATTCCAAAAGAAGTAGCGCCGGGTGAGAAAACAAAGATTTCTTCTTTCTCCGGTGGTTGAGTGCCGCGAAGCGGTGTATCGAAACCACATTTGAACTCTTGCAGCAGTGGCTCCAGTCCGTCAAAAGGTCCGTGATATTTTACACCTGCTTTGTCCAGCTCCGGCACAAGTTTATCTGTTGCACTTCCCGCAAGCAGGTAAAGGTCTTTTACCGGATATCTGGCACCAGCGGCTTCCGGCTGGGTTAGAGTTGTAATAAGCGGAGTGAGTTCAAGTCCTTTTTCTGTACCACCTGTCATAAGAATAACCGGTTTGCCAAAGGCCTGGCTTGCGGCTGCGGCGGCTTCCGGAACTGTTGCACAGGAATCATTGTAAAACTTAACTGTTGTGTTGGTGCCGTCGGCGTTCTGCTTTTTCCAGCTGTGGAAGTACTGAAGGCGGTGGTCAATTCCCGGCCACTTCTGTAAAATCTCTTTAATGCGGTTATCAGGTACTCCCATCAGATGCATTACAAGAGCGGCATTCTGGGCATTTATTTTCATGTGTTCGCCCGGAACTAAAAGCTCTCCAAGCTCAAGCTTCCAGCCTGCTTTACTTCCATAGCGCAAAACAGTTGCCTTCGACTCGGCGGCAAAAGAATCTCCCCAGTCATCAGAATCAAAAATAGAATAATCACCCTTTGTCTGGTCTGCATAAATCAGACGCTTGTCCGCAACATAAGATTCCATATTGCCGTACCAGTTCTGATGATCCGGAACAATTTTTGTAATAACTGCAATGTGAGGGCGGAGTACGCCGCGACCGCGAAGGTCTGCCAGTTGCCAGGAAGAAAATTCAATTACAACCGGGGTATCGCCGTTTACCTGATCAAAGAAGGTGAGCGGGCTCACGGTGATGTTTCCGCCCAGAAAGGTTGTGTAGCCAGCTTGAGACAAGCCGTAGTAAATTGCGCTTACAGTAGAAGATTTTCCCTTGCTGCCGGTAACGGCAATTATCGGGCAGTTTGTAAAACGCAGGAAAATGCTGAGGTCGCTTTCTATGGCGCGGGCTGCAGCCAGATATTTATTGCCTTCGAATTTTACGCCCGGATTTTTGATTACACAGTCTGCACTTTCAAAATCTTCTATTCTGTGTTCGCCTAACCGGTAGGTGAGGCGGCTATGGTCGAGGCTGGTATCGGAGTTGAGCTTTTCCACTGTTGCGGCCAGCTGCTCTTCTGTCTTCATATCAGTTACAGTAACATAGGCACCCTTGTTCAGAAAAAAACGTACCGCCGCTTCTCCGCCACCATTAAGACCAAGTCCCATAATGGTAACCTTTTTACCTTTAATATCTTCAACTGATTTGAATGCGCACTGGCGCGGATAAACGTGTGGTGTCATAAGAACTCCTGAAAACCCGGTGGTTGAGTGTTGCAAAGCAACGTATCGAAACCACCATATGAGCCGAAATCTGCGGTGGTTTCGATACGGCACTCTGTGCCTACTCAACCACCGTAAAAAAAGAGGCCTCCCGAAAACTCAGGAGGCCTGTTGCCGGGAACCGGGGTCGAACCGGCACGCTGATTGCTCAGCACAGGATTTTAAGTCCTGGGCGTCTACCAGTTCCGCCATCCCGGCAAGT
>CAMNGG010000321.1 GCA_946537975.1 uncultured Treponema sp.
CTTAAGACGCGCCGCCAGCGTTCGTTCTGAGCCAGGATCAAACTCTCCATGATTATTTCAATAGCCCGAAGGCTAATGATTTCACATAAACAGTTCAAACCAGCTGAATATTTGCTGAATTGATTTACAATCGAGTCCCGAGAACCGGAACTCGCGGGTTGTGTTTTTATGGTAAAAACATTAAAAATTTATTTAGTCAGTTATTTCCTTCCCTGATCTGTCAAAGAGCAGCGCCGCTGTGTTGCGACGGTGAAAATTAATATACTTCTTCCTTAAACTTTCGTCAATACTTACACCCTGATTTTTTATGTTTTTTTTAAAAAAAAATCGAAAACTTCAAAACAAATGCTCCGCCTGCGGGTCCCAGCGACGGCAAAAAAATAAGTTATCCCCCCACCATTCGCTACCCCACGCTTGCTTCGCTCGCGTGGCCGCTGGCAGGGTCCCCCCTTATTCTTTTTGCCTGCGTCCCACAGCCTGCGCATTTGTTTTAATTTCCCGTAAATCAAAAAAAACATAAAAAAATCAATGCGCTGTGATGTAAGGAAGAAGTATATTACGGTTTCACTTAGGCGGAATGAGGGGAAAATTGAAAAAAACTGGCGGGTGTCCGCTAATATCAGCCGGGAGTTTACAAAAAAAAGTACGGGAGTGGCGGGGGAAGCTTAAAAATCTGGCGGGCGCGAGCGGAAAAAGACCGAAGGCTGCATTGAGCCGATACAGGAACGCCGGTTCGACGGAAAATACGAGCGGAGCGACGAGGCGATCCGGCAGCCTTTGGGATTTTGCAGCGGAAGCCCGCCAGATTTTTCACGGGCGGCAGGCTTGTGTACTTTGCAACGGAAGCATTTATTTTCTGTGAAGACTTCGTTTTTGCCGTCGCTGTGGCATTTGTTTTTATGAGAACTTTTCAATATAATTGCGCGTATGAATTATATATATGGAAACAAAGACGAAGAAAATAAATTGCTGGACCGTTTTTGCCGCTATGTGAAAATCTGGTCGGAAAGTGATGGAAAGGCGGCGGACAAAGGCGTATTCCCTTCAACAGAGCGCCAGTGGGACCTCGCTAAAGTCCTTGTAAAGGAACTGCGGAATCTTGGCACCCGCAACGTTTATCTTACCGACTACTGTTATGTCGTAGCTAAAATCGATTCAAACATAATTGATCCGAAAGAACGAAAAAAGTATCCGACAATCCTGCTTATGGCTCACATGGATACTGTAGATGAAGTTACCGGAGAAAACGTAAAGCCGGTAATTTCTATGCTTTCAGCGGAAGAGTCTCCAACAGGCCAAGCTGACACTATCGTAAAATCTGACGGAACTACCCTGCTTGGGGCAGATGACAAGGCCGGCGTTTCTGCAATTATGGCAGCTGTTGAATATCTTATGAACCATTATGAAGATGAAAACCTTAAGCACGGACCTATTGAAGTAATGTTCTCACCTGATGAAGAAACCGGCCACGGTATGGATAAGGTGCCACTCAATATTCTTAAAGCTGATTTTGCGGTTACTGTTGATGGCGGCGATGAGGGAGAACTTGAAGCTGAATGCTTTAATGCCTGGGCCGCTTCTGTAAAGTTTACCGGAAAGGCCTGTCACACCGGCAGCGCAAAAGCCGGCGGAATGGTAAATGCTGTCACTCTTGCAAGTGCTTTTGCAGCAGAACTTCCCCACGATATGGCGCCGGAAACTACTGAAAACTACGAAGGCTTTATAGCCCCAATGAAAATCAACGGAAGCATTGAATCCGCCTCCGTTGAAATGCTGCTCCGTTCCTTCAATATAGAAGAAATTGAAAAAGAAAAAGAAATCATAAAAAACACTGCAGACCGCATCACCGCAAAGTTTGGCGGTACTTATGAACTCAACTTTAAGCAGCAGTATCTTAATATGAAGGAAAAGCTGGACCAGCACCCTGAAATTATGAAACGTCTTGAGCAGGCCTACGAAGACAGCGGTGTACAGGTGCGAAAACAGCCTATCCGCGGCGGCACAGACGGCTCACGCCTCACAGAGCTTGGAATTCCTACTCCAAATATTTTTACCGGAGCTCATGACTTTCATTCACGAAATGAGTGGCTTTCTCTAAACCAGTGTGCAAAAGCTGCCGATGTATTAATTAACTTACTAACTCAAAAGGTGAAATAATGCACGAATATGTAATTGAGGGTGGATATCCTATTCAGGGGACAGTTACAGCAAGCGGAAACAAAAACGCAGCCTTGCCTTGTATTGCGGCAACTCTTATGACAGACGAGCCGGTTATTCTTCACAATATCCCTGAGATTCAGGACACAAACGTAATGTTTGAAATCTTAAAATCTCTTGGTGCAAAGGTTGAAAAATTAAGCAAACACAACTGGAAAATCCAGTGCGATAAAATAAAAACTACAGAGCTTCCAAGCGACCTTACTAAAAAGGTTCGCGGTTCCATCGTCTTTGCGGGACCACTTCTTGCAAGCAAGGGCAAATGTCAGATGACACCTCCTGGTGGTGACGTAATTGGCCGCCGCCGTGTGGACACTCACTTTCTGGCTCTTAAGGCACTTGGCGCAAACATTCATGTAAACGGACGTTTTGAATTCTCTGCTACCAAGCTTGTCGGCGCAGATATCTTCCTTGATGAAGCTTCTGTAACTGCAACTGAAAACGCCGTTATGGCCGCTGCCCTTTCTGAAGGCGAGACAATTCTTCAGAACTGTGCAAGCGAACCTCATGTTCAGGACATCTGTAAGATGCTGGTTGCCATGGGTGCTAAAATCAGTGGAATCGGAAGTAACATTCTTCACATTACCGGTGTAAAAAAACTGCACGGCTGTGACTTTACAATCGGACCTGATTATATTGAAATCGGCTCATACATTGGTATGGCGGCCGCTACAAAAGGCAAGATCACAATCAAGGGTGTGCGTGCAGAAGAAATGTGTCCTCTTAAATACAGCTTTGCAAAGCTTGGAATCAGCTGGAGCATAAACGGCGACGAGTTAACTGTACCTAACACACAGGAGCTTAAGGTAAACGACGATCTTGGAAACGCAATTCCAAAAATTGACGATATGCCCTGGCCCGGATTCCCAGCCGACCTTACTTCAATCATGACCGTAACTGCAACCCAGGTAAACGGAACCGTTTTGATTTTTGAAAAGATGTTCGAAAGCCGAATGTTCTTTGTAGACAAGCTGATTTCTATGGGCGCAAAAATTACACTCTGCGACCCTCACCGTGCCGTTGTCTGCGGACCTTGCATGCTGCACGGAGACCATCTTGTTTCACCTGATATCCGTGCGGGAATGGCTATGGTTATTGCCGCAATGTGTGCTCACGGCGAAAGCAGAATCAGTAACGTATATCAGATTGAACGAGGTTACGAAGACCTTGTGGGACAGCTGCAGAAGCTGGGTGCCCACATTAAAACTGTAGAAGTCAATTAAACTCGTCATCCCGAACTTGTTTCGGGATCTTCTAGTAGATGCTGAAACAAGTTCAGCATGACGTAACACCTATCATCTTATCACTAATTCTGCAAGCGCAACAAAACTTGGCAGGAAAAGCATGCACAAAACGCTGGTAAATGAAATTATGAGACTGGCATAAGTTTCGTCATGATTAAAGAGAACCGCAAAGCCCGGGATTGTTGTTGCCGCAGGACACATTGAACAAATCAAAACAACAAAGAGAAGGATTCGGCAGTCCGGCACATTCGGAAAAAGCTTCCATACCAGAAAGAGAATTCCAATATTTACGACAGCACAAATTACGTGACGGAAGAGACTGACTTTTACAATTTTAAGCGCATAGAGTTTTCCGTCCGCAGGCTTAAAGTTAGCAAGAAGAATACCAATCAAAAGCATACTTACCGCTGTATTTGTGTCGCCAATCATTGTAACAGGACGGGCAATAAATTCCGGCAGAGTCCATGGACTGCAGAAAATTGCAATACCGATTATAACCGCTATGATATTCGGGTTTGTAATGATTTTTTTCAGGTTGATAGAGCCGCTCATAATGTAGTAGCCGTAGGTCCAGATTGTAACATTGAAAACTACAAGATAGCCCATCAGATAAAAAACACCTTCATCTCCAAAAACACCGCGGATTAAAGGAATGCCGATAAAGCCGCAGTTTGTAAAGCAGACTGCAAGACGGTCTACCTGTTCCTTGCTTGAAAAGAAGCCGATTAAAATCATCACCGCATGAATGACAATTGCAACTAAGAAAACAAAGCCCAGCTGAGCAAGCTTGTCGGCATCAAATTCAAGATTAAAGGATTTAACAACCATGAAGGGATTAATCAAATACAAAAGAAGCTTACTGACAAACTTCTGCTGAGATTCTTCTACCTTAAAGATTTTTGCAAAAATAAAACCAGCCAGCGCAATCAGAAACATTGTGATTAGCTGCTTCATTACTAAAATATACATATTACTTTCCTAATGCCGCAAAAAGTGCTGTAAACAAACCAAGGCTGCCCGCCATCATTATAAGGCCGGCAAGTAAAACTCCAAGAGTAACTGCAATTACAGTGTCACGGAATTTCAATTCAAGAAGACTGGCAGCCAGAGTTCCTGTCCAGGCGCCTGTTCCCGGCAACGGAATTCCAACAAAAAGCAGAAGGGCAATAAAGATTCCCCTGCCGGCTTTAGCCTGCATTTTTTCACCGGCAGCCCTGCCCCTTACAAGACAGAAGGAGAAGATTTTACCGATAATTTTTTTATCCTGGCCCCATTCAAGAACCTTACGCGCAAAGAGATAAATAAATGGAACCGGAAGCATATTAGCGATGATACATACAATAAATGAAGGAATGACTGGCAGCTGCATAGCCTGCGAAACCGGGATTGCCCCGCGAAGCTCAATAAGCGGCACCATAGAAATCAAAAAAATCCAGAGATATTTCTTAAACATAGCTAGAGTATAATAAAAACCACCCGTCTTGAAAATATCCTTTTTTTCCTATATGATGTTATTCACTTGCCGGGATGGCGGAACTGGTAGACGCCCAGGACTTAAAATCCTGTGCTGAGCAATCAGCGTGCCGGTTCGACCCCGGTTCCCGGCA
>CAMNGG010000322.1 GCA_946537975.1 uncultured Treponema sp.
CTGTAACTTCCGGAAATAAAACACTAGAACTGAAGCTTGCGGTAGAGCAGAATAGAAACGGCCGCAGTGCCTTTCCTGATTTTTCATCAGAATTAAGCTCTCTTTCCTTTTCAGTTTCTTCATCTGAATTTTCCGAAACCTCCGGCACTTATTCATCCGGAGTTATTACCTTTTATATAACAGCCGCTCCCTTTTCTAACAAAGAAATTACTGTTTATGCAAAAAATGGCTCTGATATTGTAGCGTCAGGATCTACCACAATTTCTTACGCAGCGATAGGTTCGACGGTAAACTCTTCCGTATATTTACAGCGCTATTCTTCCGCAACTCTAAACGGAAGCATCAGCCTTTCAGTTGCTACCTCTTCAGGTTATACAATTTCCTGTGAGGTAGTAGATTCTGAAAATATCTCTGTAACAGGTTCCGGAAATCCTGTTACCGTAAGCTCATCAGGCAATACCTGTTCAATTGCGGCTACTTCAATTGCTCCGGGCGAATACAAGGCAAGATTTACAATAAAAAAATCAGGCGACAACACCAATGTTCGCGAATGGCAGGAGCAGATAATTAATGTCTGGCCTGGAATGGCAACAACTAAATGGTATTTAAGTAACGGTTCCATAGCCACTTCTTATTCAATTACAGTAGATGAAGACCTTGTAAAACTGTATGTAAAAGGCTCAAACCCACAGGGGCTTTATGCAAGTACAGAGCTTTCAGACGTCGAAGCTTCTTCTTCTAATTCCGGTTCAATCAGGCATCCTCTTGATTCAGTCAATTCCGCAATTAGTAAGTGTACAAACAATTCAACAACAAAATACAAAATCATCTGTGATGGAGATTTTACTTCCGGTTTTTCTGTTGGTGCTAAAAATTCTGCTAAAAATATTAATGTAGAAATAGTTGGCGGCGGAAACTCTGCAAATCTTTCAAGCTTTGGGGGAACGATTCTTATTCATTCGACTAAGTCAGTTTCTCTTAAAAATCTGAAGGTATCTGGCGCTACACAGGGCTTTAATCTTATTTCAGCCAGTAGCGCTCCGCCTATTACCTTAGAAAACTGTACAAGTTCAAATAATGGCACAACAACGGGCTCTGGCGGTGGAATGTATATTGCGGCCGATACAAGCGTTCTTCTTAAGAATGGAGTCGTAATCAAAGAAAATCAGGCCGCAAATGGCGCTGGAATTTACCTTAAGGATGGCGCTGTTCTTGATATGGAAGGCGGTGCAATTTACGATAATACTGCCCAGGCTTGTGGCGGCGGTATTTATGGCTCTGCTTCTTCGGTTATTTATCTGCATGGAAGTGCTTTAATAGGAAGTTCAACCGAAACAACGGCAGGCAGTCAGACCGATTCTTCTAATAAAGCTTTGGGTACAGAACTAGGCCAGGGTGGAGGCGGTATCTATACAGCCGGAAATCTATATATGGGCTATAAGCCTGGAACTTCTGCTCCGCTACCGGATAGTTTTTCAGGCGGAGTAAAACGCAATTATGCAAAAACCGGAGGAGGAATTCTTGCAGCAAATTCTTCTGGAACTCCGCTTGTAAAGCTTGCAGGAGGCAGCCTTTCATATAACAGAGCCGAGTATGGAACTGTAGGTTCCGGCGGCGGAATTAATATGACGGATGGGGAGCTTACAATAGAAGGAAGTGTTTTAATTTCTCATAACTTTGCAAATAACTCTGGAGCTGGTGTATGTTCGGAAAATGACTCTACTGTTACCATGACTGGCGGTGTGGTTAGTTATAATACTACCGGTACAAGCGGAATGGGAGGCGGACTTAATCCCTGCGGGGCTTATTTTGAAATGAGCGGTGGTTTAATAACTCATAACGAAGCTGCAGATGGTGCCGGTATTTATTATGAATGTGATTTTGCTCTTAGCGGGACTGCTGAAATTTCGCATAATTTAGCCTCTGGAGATGGAGGGGGAATTTACATTGATATGGATGGCGACTGCTTTGAAATGACAGGCGGCACAATATGCAATAATATGGCTACCGGTGATGGCGGTGGTATTTTTGTTGGAATGGCTGCAGAAATGGAAATTTCGGGGGGAACTATAAGCGATAACGAAGCAGTTTTAGGCGGAGGTTTATATAATACTTATGACACTACACTTAGTGGTGATGTCATTATTGCTGCAAATAGAGCAAGCTCTGCTGGTGGCGGTATATACAGTACTGGAAACCTGACAATCACAGGTGGTGAATTTTTATTGAATGAGAGTAATCTTTGTGGCGGTGCAATTTATTTTAATTCCAACGAAAAGGATTTTCTGATATCGGGTTATACAGAATTCTCTGCGAATAGTGCTGATAAAAACGACGGAACTAGCGGTGGAACTTGCGGTGGAGCTATTTTTATAGAAAACTGTAATTCAGCAGAAATTAATGCCGGCCAGTTTTCGGAGAATGCCGCAGCGGCCGGAGGTGCCATATATTCCCAGTCAGATTTAACAATACATAAAAAGGATTCGGGCGAAGATTTAATTTTTAGTAATAATATTTGTACTAGTGCAGACCCTTCGCAGGATATTTATGCAGAAGCAAATCTTTATCTTGGCGGCTGGATAGCTTTTCAAAATCCTGATGAAGGTGCGATTTTATTAGGCTCGGGATGTCAAATTATAATTCTTGAATCTCTAACTAATAGTGGTGAAGGGTATCCTCTTTATTTAGGCAATGATTTTGGTTGGGAAACAGGCAATCAGATTATTACGGTGTCTCCTGAGGCAAGTGGAGTAGATCTTGCAGAAGAGGTAACATATTTTATTATGGTTGATGGTAGTGTCGGTTCGCTTGATTCTTATGGTAAACTTGTTATACCTTAATAACAAGTAGACGATAAAACGTTTTCAATGTATAATATTCAGATATGAAAAAGATTCTTGTTTCATTCTGCGCTTTTTTTATTGCCACCGTGGCCTTTGCGCAGAACATCACAACCGCCAGTGCCTATTTTAAGACAATCTCAGAGTATTACGGCACAATAAAAGATTACGAAGTTGACTTTGAAATCAAAATAGAAAAGAACGAATCCCGCGGAAAGCTTTCTTTTAAGGCTCCAAATCTTATAAGAATGGACTATACAAATCCCGAAGAGCAGGTAATCTGCTTTAACGGAGATATGCTTACTATTTATATTAAGGAACCCGCAGAAGCAGTTCTTCAGCAGCAGGTAACTCCGGGCAGCGCAGGCTCCGCTACAAATCTTTCTACACCACAGGGCCTTTCCCTTATGTCCCGCTATTATACAGTTGCTTACGAAACAGGCCAGAATCCTGAACCTCTTGAAGAGGGCTCAGATGAAAGAGTTGTAAAACTGATTCTTACAAGAAAGAGCGCGTCAGAAGCCTTCCGTTATATCAAGCTTGCAATCAATAGCGAAACAAAGCTTATCCGCCGTATAGATGCTGTTACTCCTAAGGGAGAAGAGTTTATTTTTGATTTTTATGATTATGTATTGAATCAGAATCTGTCTGAACAGCGTTTTGTTTACGATGCGCCATCTTCGGCAAACAATTATAACAACTTCCTGTTTACGGAGTAGAGTGCAATGGAAAGTTATGGAGAACTTTTAAGAACAACCCGCGAATCAAAGCAGCTTGATCTGGACCGTGCCAGTCGCGAAATTTCTATAGAAAAAAGATATCTTGCCGGACTTGAAGAAGAAGATAATTCTGTATTCCCCGGCGATGCCTATATGGTTGGCTTCCTTAAGAATTATGCCGACTATCTGGAGCTGGATTCGGAATTCATTCTTAAGCTTTACCGAAATAAACAGATTCAGGAATCACCTTTGCCTCAGGGCCTTTATGAACCTCATCGCCCGCGCTACTTTTTGCCGGCAATCATAATTCCTTCAGTGCTGCTGGTCGCAGTTGTTGTAACGGTTCTCATTCTCATTAATGTTAAAAAGAAGAATAAGACAGAAGACGGCGTAGTAGTTGCCAGCGGAATGAAGAGCCGCCAGTATGAGCTTACAGATAAAAAATTTACCCAGCGTGTTTACAAGGGGGATCAGCTTTTTATTCCAACAGGAAACGACGGCAAAATCATACTTACAGTCCGCGATACACTTTCTGCCTTTGGTATAGATACCCCGTCCGGAGTTTACTATGTTGAACTGGCAGAAGAATCTGAACTCGATATAAACGGCGATAATGCTTCAGATATGATTGTTTATGTTTCGGATATTTCTTCTACAGATGAAAGCAGAGGTGCCGAGGTAAGTATTCTTCTGAGACACGGTGTTGCAGTTGAACCAACCGCTACCGTTGCGTCAGAAGACATTCCTTTTGCGTCAGAGGTTAAGTCTAGTCATCCATACAAGGTAATTCATGAAGATAACCGTGCTTATCCGTTTACAATCAATGCCAGTTTCCGTGGCCCTTGTCTTTTCCGCGACCGTGTAGACAATGCTCAGTCAGTTGAATCTTACTTTGCCCGCGGAGACCTCTTTACAGCAACCCCTCGTAACGGTATCCGCCTCTGGATGTCTAACTTCAACACTGTAAAAATTACAATCATTGCGGATTCCAAATCCTTTGATCTTGATATTGGTGCGGCCGGTCAGATTTTTGTTGAAGATATCAAGTGGATAAAAGATACAGACGGCAGATACAAGCTCGTCGTAATCGAACTCGATTAATATGAAATTCTTTATAGACCAGCACGGTTGTGCTAAAAACCAGACCGACGGAGAACTCATTGCGGGCTTTTTGATGGAGCGCGGTTACCAATTCACGCTGAACGCCGACGAGGCAGATTTTATTCTTGTTAATTCCTGCGGTTTTATTCAGTCAGCAAAAAAAGAATCAATTGATGCGGTTTGCAACATAAAACAGGCTTATCCTAAGGCAAAAATCATTTTAACCGGCTGTCTTGCCGAGCGCTATTCAAATCAGCTGATAGAAGCCATGCCGGAGCTGGATGGAGTTTTTGGCAACGGCGACCTTTCTAAGATTGCTGATTTTATGGACAGCATTAAAAAGAAGCGCGGCGCCGTTACTTTCGGTCAGCAGGGTGTTTGCGGCGGTGCGCGACCGGTAATTTTCAACTTCCCGGGCTCTGCCTTTGTCAAAATCACCGAGGGCTGTTCAAATCACTGTTCCTTCTGTGCAATTCCCCTTATCCGCGGCGAGCTTAGAAGCCGTTCCGAACGCGAAATTCTTTCTGAAATCCGTCAGCTGGTAAAGGACGGAGTTTACGAAATCAATCTGATAGGCCAGGATCTTGCCGCCTACGGAACAGATACAAAGACTTCACTTGCCGAGCTGCTCAAAAAAATTACAGTAATTCCGGGAAATTTTATTGTGCGACCCCTTTACATTCACCCGGATCATTTTACAGATGATATTATTGAGGCAATGAAGGCCGGAGAGGGCAGGCTTTTACCTTATTTTGATATTCCTTTTCAAAGCGGCGATGACGGCATAATTCTTGCGATGAACCGAACAGGTTCCTTTAAGCAGTATAG
>CAMNGG010000323.1 GCA_946537975.1 uncultured Treponema sp.
GCAATAATTGCTTCGTTTATTTCAGAAGCCCTGAGATTCATATCTGCACCAGGATTTCGGTAAAAAGAAAAATCTCTGTCTCCGTCTTCGAAGGTGTGTACAAAGGCAAGTGTTGTATGAACATCATTATCAAATAAAAGATTTTCTGTGTTGATTCCGAGCTTTTTTACAACCTGCTGCAGATGATGACCAAGATAATCATCACCAACTTTACCGATAAAAGCTGTTTTTTTGCCAAGCTTTGTAAGTATGGCAAGAACATTGCATGGTGCTCCACCCGGATTTGCTTCCATCATTATGTTTCCCTGACTGCTTTTTCCGTTTTCTGTAAAATCAATCAGAAGCTCGCCTAATGCTGTAACGTCGAATCTTTTCATTTTAAATCTCCTTGCAAATACTTTTTATATGATTACAGTAATCGTTAGAAATGTAAATCATATTTTGTAATATTTACTACTGCACTTCCGACAGAGTTGAATGAAATCTTTTTTGCAGACGGTTCGATGTAAAAAGTATTTGTCATAACCTGTTGGCCGTCATTTACAAAAACTTCTGCGCTGTAAGTGTCTAAGAGAATGCGGAGTTTTAATTCCTGCGAATCAGAAACTTTGCAGGCGCTCTGACTGCAAACTGCATTTCTCATTTCTGTTTTGCTTCTGTCAAAGGTGAGTGTTTGATTGTTGGCTTTATATTCCAGTGAGATTTTATACTTTTCTGACTGAGCAAGATTTATTGTAAAACTGTGAAGGCTTTTTTCTTCCTTTGGACGAATGGTAACTTCCATATCAATGATTCGGCCCTGAAGATTTTCCGGGAAATAATCACCATCGATATTAACATCATTTATAGAAGTTTTACTTATTCTGTAAGCTTCGATTTCCTTTATAGGAGTTTGAACAAGTTTTCCATTCTTGAGGGAAAGCTCGCGAGGTGTACTCATCTGGCCAAACCAGTTGCGGGCTCCTCTGTCGGTGAGATTACAGGTATCCCAGTTTTGCATCCAGCCTAAAAGAATGATTCTTCCATCTGGAGCTTTTACGGTCTGGCTTGCATAAAAATCAATTCCTGAATCTACTGCTTCATTATATTCAGCTATAAACTTTTTTTGTAATAAATCAAGTTTACCGCAAAAATATGCGGTTCTGCTTCCTGACATATATTTGTTTTCTTGCGGCAGCATATTTTGTGGACTGAGTAAAATAAAATCTTTTCCATCAAGTTCAAAATAATCAGGGCATTCCCACATTTTTCCAAGACTACCATCGTTTTCAAGAAGGATTCCTTCGTAGTTCCATGAAACTGCATCAGGACTGTGGTACAAAAGAATTGCTCCGTTTCCGTCTTTTTTACAGGCAACGGCTATACAATAAAAAGAGCCGTCTTTTGCCTGCCAGATTTTCGGGTCGCGGAAATGCTGAGAGTCAAATCCCTGGGGAAAAAGATTTTTTCCAATTACAGGATTACCTTTATATTTTTTATAATTTAGACCGTCGCCTATTGCTATGCACTGAAGCTGAGTGTCCTTATTATTTTTTTTAGTTACGCCTGTGTACATAAGTAACTGCTGACCATCGGAAAGTTCAATGGAACTTCCGGAAAAAACTCCAAAGGAGTCATACTTATTTTCCGGCGCAAGAGCTGCAGGTAAATACTGCCAGTGAAGTAAGTCTTTACTAACAGCGTGGCCCCAGTGCATTGAGTTCCAGCCCAATCCATAAGGATAATACTGATAAAAAAGATGATACTGACCTTTATAGTATGAAAAACCGTTCGGGTCATTCATCCATCCGATGTATGGTGTAAAATGAAAAGCGGGTCTGTCTTTCTGATATGCATTATTATTTTCTGCTTCATATTTTCTAGCATTTTTTAAGCTTGTTTTCATAAAAATCTGCCTCTTAAATTTTTTCTAGTAGTTTTTATTTTGTGCGTTCTTCCAGCGAAGAAAAAACTACATTGTTGTTTTCTGCAAATAAACTGATTTTATTTCCGCAAACTCCGTAAAGTCTTACGCAAAGGGCAGCCTCTCCGTCTATATAAAAGATTCCGGCTGAACCTTCCTGAATATATGTAAAACTGTATTCTCTGTCTTTTTGTAATTGAATTTCTGTTTCTGAAATCAGTGTAGAACCTTCATTAAACAGAAGCTGTATTTTATTTTCAGAAGGAGAAATAGAAATCAGCTTATTTTTATTCTGCCTTCCGTTATAATCAAAACTAAGTCCAAAAGAGCCGACTGCAGAAAATTTAAATTTTCCTGTCAGGCAAAAACTCTCATAGCAGTTAAACATCGGCTGATATGAATATAAGGCTCCGGCTACAAGTGTTGTATTTTTTTTGCCCAGAAGCTTTTGTTTTTGTGTAAACTGTTGAACAATTTTTACAACAGGTGCGAGAAGTAATTCTCCATTTTCTTTCTGGATGATTTTTTGTACAGCAAGATTTCCCGCCCACGCAGAAACTTCCTGTGTAGAAGAAGGGGACTCAGAGCGGCGAAGCCAGCCGACCATGTAATAATTTTCACCGTCATCCACATGCTTTGCAGCATAAAAGAGTTTTCCTTCCAGACGTTTTGCATTGCTGTAAGGACCATAAGCTGTATCAGAAACTGCATACCACAAAGTATCGTCCTGAGCAGAGTAGGTCAGGTAATATTTATTACCGATTTTAAAAGTGTCGCTGCATTCAAGATTCCAGAATTTGTAAGAAGGATCTGTGAAAATAATTCCTTCGTAATTTATTTCTGTGAGATCCGGAGTTAGTGAATATTTCAAGATTCTTGCTGCATTGTTTTTTGATGCAGTAACTGTAAGAATTATTTTATTGTTTTTTTCATCATAATAAGCCTGAGGATCTCTGAAGTCATTTTTCTGATTTAATTCAGAAGGGGGAGTAATGCTCCAGCCAGCCTTTTTTGTAAATGAAAAAGGAGTATCACCCTCGGCAATCATAATCTTTTCTTTATAACCGGATACAGAAGAATCTGCGTGGCCGGTATAAAAGAAAAGATATTTATTATTTACTTTTACAAGAGAACCTGTTCCAATCCATGAATCCTGGCCGCCATTTCTGGAAGCCTCAAGAACAGGCTCTGGAAATTCTTTGTAGGAAAGGAAATCACTTGTGGTGGAAAGAAAAACAGAATGATTGTAAGAATCTCCGCCGTCTTTAAGATAATAGATGTAATAAGTGCCGTCCTCATAGTAAGGCATTGTATCTCCCACATAAGGCTGGACATTACCATCTTTTTCCGGCAAAAAGAAGCTGTTGTATTGGATGGCATTTTCTTTTGCACCAGGTGTCTTTAGACCTTCGAATTTATTTTCAGTTTTAGTACAACCTGAAAGAATTACCATTGAGATTAAACAGCAGTAAATCATATTTCTGATTTTCATTTTTGCCTCCAAAGTGATTTTGATTTATTCTTTTGAATTACATTGTTTTCATCTGATAGATTTTCATATCAGTGATTTCAACTGTAACTTCGCCAAGATTTGCAGTCTGTTCTGAACCAAACTGGAAAAGCATTTCAAAGTTCATATCAGTTACAAAAGTATCTTTTGTAGTAAAAGTGAAAGTCTGTTCTTGTGGAGTAAAGTCGATGCGCTCTGCAATTCGTGGATCCCAGCTGCCAAGAGGATTAAGGAAGAAGCCGCAGGATACGTTCTTGTCTGCCTTTGCCTTAATTTCAACTGTGTAATAGCTGTCTGATTCCAGTACAAGAGGACTCTGACCATAGCCGTAAATCAACTTGTTGTGCCAGTCTGTAATTCCGCCCTGGTCAATTCTATAGAAGAGACTGCCGTTTTCATTCCAGATAGTACCGACACCACGGTCATTGTCTTCATCAGTTCCGTTGAAAGTTTCCCAGGCATTGTCCGAGTTCTTTTCACCAGCCGCGCTACGCTTATAAGGATTGAAGGCATAAATTGTTTTTGTGATTTCTTTGTCACCTTCCAGAAGACCGAATTCTACATCATCAATTGTGATTGTGTTTGCAGAAACTCCGTCTGAAGGATTTCCAATCTGGAAGCGGATTACAGGATCTTCAACATCTTTGTCCGCAGTAAATACGCCGCTTACAATAGTTTCTTCGTTTGCCTTAAGATTGAGCCCTGCAAAATTAACACGGCAGGCGTCATATTTAGAAGCACTTTCTACAAGACATTCTCCGCTCTGAGCCTTTTCTGATTTTGCCTTGAGAGAGTAATAGTATTTCTTGCCGTTTTCAATTTTTGTTTTTGCAAGAATAGCGTCTGCCTTAATGCTCCATACTCCGCCGTCTGCAGGATATTTTGCAATTGCAAAACGACCGGCCTTATTTTCAACAGAAGCTTTTGCGTCAGCTCCGTCTCCTGCGCTTACAGAAATTGAATCTGCTTTAGAAGATGAAAAGTCATTTGTAAAGAGAGGCTTTTTTGTTTCTTCGCCGGAGATTTCGTAGAACTCGATTTTGTCGATTGTTACGGTAAAGTTTTCCGGAGTTGTGTCCTTTGCGTTCTCTGGATTTGGTGTGATTTTTCCAAGATTAAAAAGGAGTTCTGCCTTTCCGTTTTTTACGCCGGTAAAGTTCAGTTCAAGAGGAGAAACTTCTTTACCGATTCGAACGTTGAATGCACCGCCAAAGGTTTCCCAGCCAGCGGCTTTTTCATTTCTTGCGAGAATGTGAGCATAAGTATCTTTTGTAGATTTAGCCCAGATGCGAACTCTGTAATCTGCAGCCTTAAGTTCAATTCCTGATTTTGAAAGCTGAATGTCTCCATCTCCGTTTCCAGGATTTTTAATATCGAATACATAAGCACCCTTAGAAAGGCTTGCCTGTGCACCTGCGGCATCAGAGATTTTTGCATTCCAGCCCTGAGAATCAACTTTCAAAGCCTTACCAAAATCAAAAGCCTTGTAAACTACTGCATCACCAGTTTTTTTGCCTACAGTTAGGGTAGAGTAAGCTTCTACTGTGTTTCTATCGCTGTCTGTAACTGAGTAAACAAGTTCATAAGAGCCGGCGTTTTCAGCTGTAGTTTTTCCGTTCTTAAAAGAAAGTTTTGGAGTAGATTCAATCATGATTTTAGAAGTGAGATTTCCGTCTTCCTTGTCTGAAGCAGTAACTCCTTCCATGGCATCAAACTCTATTCCAGCCTTTACTACGTTGTCCTTAGCTCCATTAATTACCGGAGCTGTATTTGTTTTTTTGCAGGCAGCAAGACTTAATGCAGCGCCTGTAATCATTAATGAGGCACAAAGGCCTTTAATTTCCTTTTTCATTTTTAAGACTCCTTATTTTTTTACATTTTTACAAATCTGTCATAGGCATCCTGATATACCTTTTGAACTTCATTCAGATATACCTTACCTGTCATTTCCTTCTGGAACTTGTTCCATTCATCATCAGAAACTCCACCTTTCATAAGCCATTTGATGAGGTTTGTTCTGATGTAGTCGTTAAGGTTTGTTTCATAAGTTCCAAGAACGTTCAGCTCTTCCATGTTGAACTGAAGGTTTGCACATGGTTTTACTCCATCCGGAATAAAAGGCTTTGCGTGCTTCTGAAGACGGTCAAGTCTGAGCTTTGCGCGAGGCTCCATATTTACAACATTGTTCCAGGCATAATCAGAAAGATAGATGATTCCAAAAGGTGCATTCTGAAGTCTAAGCTCATCAGATGTCATGCCGGCAGGAATTGGTTTTTGAACAAGCATTCCTTTTTCATCTCTTTCTTCTTCATAAACGATTCCAATAGGGCCGTAGTTTATCTGTGCTGAAATTTCTGGATCGTAATAGCGGTCAAAGTAAGCAAGAAGAACTTCTACGTTCGGACAGGTTGAGAAAATGATGACTTCACCAATACCTGTTTCCGGATTATTAGAAACACAAACTGTCTGTGCTCCGTCAGGTCCTACAAGCGGATTCATTGTTATGTAATTTTCCGGCTTTGAAACAACAGTTTCACTTTCCCACCAGTAAAAGGCACCGTATGTTTCAAGACCTTTTCCGTTTGCAAGAAAGTTATCCTGAGACTGCTCAAAAGAAACTTTATCAATAAGACCTCTGCTTACCCAGTCTGCAATAAAATTTGTTGCCTGTTTAAAGCGTTCATCCATTACAGTGTAAGTAACTTTTCCGTCAACAATAATGCGGTGTTCAAGGTTATCATTCAAGCCGAACATTCCATAAAGGTCGCACTGATTTCCCTGCCAGTTGTTATAAACAAAATTCAATGGACGTTCATCGTCTGTTTTGCCGTTGCCGTTCATATCATTATTTTTGAAATAGGTGAGCAGGGCTTCCATCTGAGAGGCATTGAGTGTAAGGCCGTCTTTTACATCAGCTTCTTTTACACCTTTAAGAGCGCCGTCTTTTATGGCTTTAACTGTCCATGCTTTATTAAGAAATAAAAGATTTGGATTCTGCAAAAGTCCCATCTCTTCAATTCGTGGAAGAGAATAGATTTTTCCGTCTTCTACGTTTATAAGCTGATTTTTAATATCAGGTCTTGAATCAAGAATTGCCTTGAAATTTGGCATGTATTCAAGATAATCACTTATAGGAACAAGAACCTTTCTTTTTGCATATTTAATCATTTCTCCGGCACTCATACCGGCATGATAAATTGCATCAGGTCTGTTGTTCGCATCGCCAAAAATAAGATTTTTCTGCTGAGTGTATACAGATTCTGAAACATTTTCCCAGTTTACATTAACACCAGTACTTTCAAATAAATTCTGCATTACAAGCATGTCGTTGTAGTCCAGGGCAGACGCATTTTTTGAAGAATAAATGTTGAAAGATAAAGCTTCTGAACCTTTTTTATTCAGAATTGGTTTTGAAGTATCCTTCCACTGAAAACCATATTCAGAAACCAGTTTTTCAACACCAGAGCTTTTTTTAGCAGATGTTCCCTTGCTGCAGCCGACAGAAAGAAGTGCCGTTACTGTCACCAGCGAAATTAACATAGATTTTTTAATCATATATATCCTCCTGTTGATATATGCAATTTTAGTTTTTATGAAGTCTGTAACAATCTATTCCTTTAACGAACCAATCATTACTCCCTGCTCAAAATACTTTTGAACAAACGGGTAGAGCATCAAAACCGGAATGCTGGAAACAATTACCGAAACATATTTAATCTGAGTTGCCAGACGATACTGCTCAAGAATTGTTTCTCCGCTTCCGCCAACTGTACTTTCAGTTGCAATGAGGATTTCCTTAAGAACCAGCTGAAGCGGATAAAGCTTTTCATTCTGAAGAAAAATCATTGCATTAAAGTAGCTGTTCCACTGGCCGATTGCATAATAAAGAGCCATAACTGCAATAATTGGTTTTGCCAGTGGAATTACGACAGTGATGAATGTTCTGAAGTGTCCGGCTCCATCAATTTTTGCGGCTTCAATCAGACTGTTTGGAATGCTGGATTCAAAGAAGGTTTTAGTCATAAAAAGATTCCATACAGAAAGAACAGAAGGCAGAATAATTGCCCAGATTGTATTAACGAGATGAAGACTGCTCATGACATTGTAAAATGGAATCAGGCCGCCTCCAAAAAACATCGGGATGATAAAGTAAATCATAAAGGCTTTGCGGAACAGAAGATTTTTACGGCTAAGAGCCCAGCCTGCCGGAATAGTTACAAGAAGTGAAATTACTACTGTAAGGATTGTATAAATAATTGTATTTAAATATCCTCTCCATACATCTGACTTTTCAAGAATTTTGCTGAAACCAGAAAGCGTGATGTTTACAGGATATAAAAATACTTTTCCAGCAAGCACGGCATCCGGATCTGATATAGATGCTATTATTATAAAGTAAAGAGGGTAGAGAACGATAAATGCAAGAAGCAGAAGAATAAAGGTGTTTATTGTATAAAAGAAGATATTGCTTCCTTTGTCGAATTTATAAAGATTTGATGTATTGTCTGCCATATTCAGCTCCTACCATAAAGAGTTTTCTGAGAATTTCTTTGAAGTCGTATTAGCGATAATCAAAAGAACAACGTTGATTACAGAATTGAATAAACCGATTGCAGTTGCATAAGCCTGATCTGGAATTCCTGTAAGACCTTTTTTATAAACGTAGGTTGCAATCAGTTCGCTTACGCTTAAGTTTCCGTCTGTCTGCATGAGAAGGGCTTTTTCATAGCCTACACCCATAAGCCCGCCGATAGACATAATCAGCATTACACTAACGAT
>CAMNGG010000324.1 GCA_946537975.1 uncultured Treponema sp.
TAATATGTCAAGAGCAATAGACGGAACAAAAAGAAAGAACCGCCGTGTAAAGATCCTCAAGCTTGCTAAGGGTTTCCGTGGCGACAGAAAATCAAACTACAAACCAGCTAAAGATGCTGTAACAAAGGCTCTCGGTCACGCTTATGTAGACCGCCGCGACAAGAAGCATGAATTCCGCTCACTCTGGATTGCACGTATTAACGCTGCTGTTCGTGAAGAAGGAATGACATACTCTCAGTTCATCAACGGAGTTAACAAGGCCGGAATTAAGTTGAACCGCAAGGCTCTCTCAAACATGGCTATTGAAGACCCAGCTGCATTCAAGGCAGTTGTTGAAGCTGCAAAGAAAGCTGTACAGGCTTAAGGAAGTTTGAAATGATTTCACTCGATCAGGTTTATCTTCTAGAACAAAAGGTTGAAAGTGCTGTTGAAAAGATTCAGCAGCTGCAGGCAGAAAACGATGCTCTTCGCAACAAGTGTGACGAGCTCACAAATGCGTTATCTGTTAAGTCGGAGCAGCTTTCTACTTTTGAATCAGATCAGAGCCAGATCGAGACAGGAATCAAAAAGGCGCTTGACCGCTTGAATTCTATTGAGAACTCAGTTTTAAAAACTGCTTCTCAGAATACTCAGGCGGCTCAAGCTGCTAAACCTGCTGTACAGGCCGCAGTTGAACAAAAAGCTGCAGCCCCTGTTCAGAGCGCACCTTTTCCAGTAGAAGCTGCACCAGCAGAACCAGCTCCAGCCCCACAGGCAGACGCTCCAGCCGAAAGCGAACCTAGCTTTAACACAATGGCTGCTGTTCCTCAGCCAGAAGAAACAAAAAAAGAACCTGTTGAAGAAGGCGTAAATACACCAGAAGCAGGTTTTGAGAGTGAAGAAGAAATCGACACTCCAGAAGATGACAATCAGGACGGCTTAGGCTTCGATATTTTCTAATGACAAAATTAAAAATTGAAATGCTTGGAACCTCCTTTACTATCCAGGCGACCGAAGATAAGGAATATCTCGAAAAACTCATCGGCTACTATAAAAGAATCACAGACGACGTTAATCAAATCGAATCAGTAAAAAATCCATTACAGACAGCAATTCTTTCCGGCATTATGATTTGCGACGAGCTTTATAAAGAAAAGCAGGCAAAGGTCGCAATGGAAAACGGAGAATACATACCTGTTGAAAACGACATGGATACTCTTGAAATTGAACGCCGTACTCAGAATATGATTGATAAAATCGACAAGGTACTTTAATTCATGGAAGGCGCGACTCTCACAATCTGGATAGACGCGGACTCCTGCCCTTCTCTCGTAAGAAATCACACAGTAAAAATGGGAAATAAACTCGGCGTAAAAGTTGTTTTTGCGGCAAATAAAAACATCAGCTGCGACACAGGCGACTTTGAAATGGTTGTATGCCAGGCAGAAAAGGATGCCGCCGATAATTATATTTTTGATAATTGCAAAAGTGGAGACCTTGTAATTACCCGTGACATTGTATTTGCGGACCGTCTGGTAGAAAAAGGAATCTGCTGTATAAACGACCGGGGCACAGAGTTTACCCGCGAAATGATTAAAGAACGTTTAAGCAGCCGTGACTTTGATTTACAGCTTGCACAAATCGGTCTGGTAAAGCACCACAACGAAGGCTATGACAAAAAAAAGTTCGCGGCCTTCGCGAACTCTTTTGATAAGGTTATACACAGACTATTAAAGTAAGTGGTTTCGATACGTCCTTCGGACTACTCAACCACCGGTGGTTGAGTGCCGCGAAGCAGTGTATCGAAACCACCGGCGACTTCGATTTAATCTTCCGGCTCATCCGGATATGCCATCTGAATAGAACAGATTCGGTCTTTTACCTGCATAAAGGCAAGAACAACCTCAGGATCAAACTGTGAACCCGAATTATTTAAGATTTCAGTAAAGGCATCTTCAATCGTCCAGGCTTCCTTATAGCAGCGCTTGTGGCTCAAAGCATCAAAAACATCAGCTACAGCAACAATGCGTGCAGAAAGCGGAATATCCTTTCCACTCAAAGGCTCTGAAAGCGGAACAATTCCATCTTTTACAGAAAAATCACTAAGAGAAACCTTTCCAGGATATCCGGTAGCACCACCATCCCAGCGGTCATGGTGATGGAGGGCAACCTCCTGAGACATTACATCAAGCAGAGACTCTGGCGGCTCAAAGAGCTGGGCACCAATGCAGGTGTGGCCCTTCATAATATTACGCTCCTCATCAGTAAAACGAGGGAAAGCCTTTTTAAGAATTACATCAGAAATACCAACCTTTCCAACATCATGGAACTTAGCGGCAATCTTAAGATTATCACGGTAGCGGTGAATTTCTGCTTCAGGAACATTATGATTAAAGGCCCAGCGGTCGTAAATTTCGAGAGAATATGAAGAAACACGCTCAATATGTGGATAGGTTTCTTTTGGATCACGGAACTCAGACATCTTAAGCATTCGCTTTACCATATTGGCAGTAAGGTATGCATGCTGTAAGGCTTGAACTGCGGCAGTAGCAAAGTGAGCAATGAGCATCTCAGCTTCTTCATCAAAGGTGATGATTTTTCCCTCTTCATCCTTTGCATTGATAATCTGAAGGATACCAAGAAGATTTCCGTTCGCCATTTTGAGCGGAATTGTATACATTGATTTAGTACGGTAATCAGTTGTTAAGTCTGTATTCTTATTAAATTTATATGGTTTTGATTCCGGAATCTTATAGCAGTCTTTAATGTTTAAAGGCTTTCCAGAAAGTGCAACGTAACCGCAAATCTGCTTTTCGTTTATCGGGAAGGAGAAGCTTGTATAAGGAAGCTTTTCACCAGGAGCAAGCTCCTTTAAATGAGTATCATTCTGTCCATATTTGATTTTAAGCTTATCACCCTCAACAACATAAATTGAGCCTGCATCTGCATTTACAATTCTGCGAGTTTCTGTGAGAATGCGCTCAAGAAGAACGTCAACGTCCTGAATCTCTCCAAGTTCACGTTCAATTTCTATAATGCGCTGTAGTTTGTCATCGTGGTCCATTTCACTCATATCATTTCTATTATGAATGAAAATTATAAAAAATCAAGAGATAATGCTATAATTTTTAAGAATGATTGAAAAGTAGATTGGGCCGGCCCCCTTTTCTTTATCAGGCATAATCATGTAGCCATACTCTGTTTTCTCAAAGCCTGGCAGAGTCAGTTCGGGAGCAAAAGCAGAAATCTGACTGAGCTCTGGTTCTGGCTCCAGCAGGCTGAAGGCATTTCCATCTTTATTAAACTTTTTATAGAGTCTTTCAATCATACCGTCATTTTCTTCGGGACAAAGAGCACAGGTAGAATACAAAAGGATTCCCTGAGGGCGAAGCAGGCGGTAAGCCGAAGACAAAAGTGCCCACTGCTCTGTAGTTACAGTCTTAATACGGGAAGGTGACCAGTTATTCAGATATTTTGAATCCGCAATTACATGCCGTTCAGAAGAACAGGGCGCATCAAGCAGAATACGGTCAAAGCATTCACTCTGGCGGGTACACCAGGTGGCCCCGTCACTGCAGGAAGTGATTACCCGGTCTGAGATTTCCGGCGGTAAGCAGGTCTGAACTACTGTTGATAAGCGGTGTTTTCGTTCCGGGGAACGTTCATTAGAAGAAAGCCTTGCCTCGCTTTCCATACGGCTGGCAAGAACAAGAGTCTTTCCACCTGGAGCCGCACAGAGGTCTAAAATTTCACTGGCACCAGAAAGAGGAAGACAGAGAGCGGCAAGTACAGAGGCTGAGTCAAGAAAATAAGACTCTTCTGCACCCGAAACGTGATATTCAACTGCACTACCCTGGCCGGTAAAGGCTTCTTTTATGGCAGTCCAGCGGTCACCGTAAAGCTTACCATAATATTCTTCAAAGCCTGCGGCTCCAAAGAGTTTTTCTTTTCCGGCGCCTTTAGCCTTAGCGGATTTTTTGCTCATCAAAAAGACCTGCCTCTATTTTATATTTTATGATGCGTTTTACAGCCTGGTCGATTTTTGCTTCAAAAGCCGCATCTTCTTTTGCACGATTATATAAAACCTTACCTGCCTTTGCAAAGCGTTTTTCGGAAATCATAATGCAGTCTACGCCCGCTTCTATAGCCCGAATTGCAGCAAGCTCAGGCGGATATCCATTATCGGCAAGTGCACCCATAAAAATATCATCAGAAAAAATAAGCCCCTCATAAGCATATTCCGTGCGAAGAATATCTGTTACCCAGACCTTTGAAAGACAGGCTGGAACTCCCTTGTCTATTGCGGAAGTTCTGGCATGAGACATAAGAAGAGCAGACGGATTATATTGCAGCAGCTGACGGAAGGATTCAACAGAAGCCTTCAGCTCTGCTTCAGAAAGTGTGATTTCCGGCAGGCCCGTATGAGGGTCAGTATTTGTGTTGCCGGGAAAATGTTTAAGCACCGTAGCAATTCCGTTATTTTCGTAAGCATTGACACAGGCAAGTCCATAAGCAATGACCTGAGAGAGGTCTCCGAAACTACGGCCATCAAGAAAATCTTTGTTATCATCTGTGCAAACTTCAACAACAGGAGCCAGATTCATATCGAAGCCAAGCTCCTTCATTTCAAAGGCCTGCTCCTGGTAAAGCTGATAGGCAGCACTAACATCATAATTCTGAGCAAGGCTTTCGTTTGAAGGAAGACTTGAATTAAGTTTTTTAAGTCTGCTTACCCAGCCGCCCTCCTGGTCTACACAAAGATAAGGCTGAATGTTATCGTATAAATCACAATAGTCGCGGATAGATTTTATATAAGATTTCATCTGTTCGCGGCTGTCTGCAATATTATAAGAAAAGAAAATATAGCCGCCCGCAATAAGGGGTCTATCGTCCTTAGTACCTGTCATTGCACCAATAGTTTCGTAGGAACGGAAGCTTGTATTGCCTTCCAGATTTTCAATAAAGAGCTGGGCAATTTTCTGTTCTAGTGGCAGCTTCTCTACATAAGAAGCCAGCGCTGCATCCCTTTCCTTTTTTATCTGATTTATATAGGTCTGAACTGTTGCCGCCGCGGCGTGCTGTCTGATTTCTTTTTTAGTCTGCCTGTCTGTGCAGGATGTTAGCAAGAAAAATGACAATCCTAAGATGCAAAAACTTTTTGTTTTCATAATAATATTATATCACACGGATTGGATTTTGCTAACGCAAAATCCCTTTTTTTGGATTTAAAATTTTTAATACATATAAAAAAGTATTGTCATGCTGAACTTGTTTCAGCATCTACACTACATTTAGATCTATAGATTCCGAAACAAGTTCGGAATGACACTAGGAGG
>CAMNGG010000325.1 GCA_946537975.1 uncultured Treponema sp.
CGTCGGCATGACCATCATGGACATGCTCAAAACCTCTACGCTTATTATCACAACAAATATTTCCGCTGTACACCAGTGGATAGACGAACTATTAGATAAAACTAACCTTACAAAGGACCAGATTGCAGAATACTCAGGTGAATCAAAAACCATAAAACAGGTAACAGTTGCTACCTACCAGGTTCTTACCTGGCGACCAGACAAGGAAGGTCCTTACCCACACTTTTCAATTTTCCACGAGCGACCATGGGGCCTTATTATTTACGATGAAGTTCATATGCTTCCGGCCCCTGTTTTCCGCGTTGTTGCAGACCTGCAGGCAGTACGCCGCGTTGGTCTTACCGCAACACTCGTTCGCGAAGATGGCTGCGAGGGCTATGTGTTCAGTCTTGTTGGACCTAAGCGCTACGACGTACCCTGGAAGGAGCTGGAACGTGACCAGTGGATTGCAAGTGCCGAATGTATTGAAGTGAGAATAGATCTGCCTGCTTACAAAGAAATTGATTACGCAGTTGCAACTCTTCGTGAAAAACACAAGATTGCGAGCATGAATCCAGACAAACTACCGGTAGTTAGTCAAATCATTAATCAATTTCCAGATGATAAAATTCTCGTAATAGGCCAGTACCTGCAGCAGCTGGATGAAATTGTAGAAATGCTGGGCTGTCCAATCATAACAGGAAAAACTCCGACAGCAGAACGCGATAAAATCTACCAGAATTTCCGCGAAGGAAAGCTCCGTGTACTTGTTGTATCTAAGGTTGCCAATTTTGCAATCGACTTACCTGATGCCTCACTGGCCATTCAGGTAAGCGGCACCTTCGGCAGCCGTCAGGAAGAGGCCCAGCGCCTTGGAAGAATTCTCAGACCAAAGGAACGAAAATCACATTTCTTCACTTTGATTACCCGCAATACCGTCGAAGAAGAATTCGGTTCTAACCGTCAGAAGTTTCTGGCAGAACAGGGCTACGAATATAAAATTGTAAGATATGATGGAGAGTTGAAACTCGATGAATAGAAACGATATTACCCGCTGGCAGGAAGCCATTGCTTCTCTACCAGACAAACAGTTTTTTAACACAATGCGTCTCTATCTTGGAGAAATCAAAACTCCTTATAACAAGCAGCGCCTTACAGAGCAGCTGGCAAGCTTCATCCGCAAGGAAGAAAATCTCCAGAGCATTCTTACCCTTATGGATTCCTTTGATGTTGAAATTCTGACAGCTCTTTCTCTGATTTCAAAACCTTCGCAGGATAATCTGCTGCAATTTTTCAACGGCACCTATTCAATTACCGAGCTGTATGCAGAATTAATAAATCTTACAGAACGTCTTCTGATTTACACAGACCACGATGAGCTTTCTGGCAAAGAATATCTTGCTATCAATCCTCTGCTCTTCGACTCACTTATTCCATATCTGGATATAAAAATCGTTTTCCCTGATTTCAAAGCAGCAAGTCTTTCCATTGATGATATTTTTACACTTTCACCGAATCTGCTTTCAGCTTTTATTTCATATATTAAGATTCATGGTATCTCCTGCAAATCTGATGGAACTATTAAAAAGAATGATAAAAACCGTCTTGCAGAAATCTTCCCGGGCAAAGAAAAACTTCTCCAGCTTTTGATTACAGCCTTTGCAAATCTGGCACTAGTTATAGAAAATGAAAAGGGCTACAGCATAGACCAGCTCCGTCTCAAAAACTTTGCAACACTAAGTGAAGCCCAGCAATACGCACTGTTATGTGCGGCGGCCGTTTCCCGCTTTAGTCGTGACGGCCTTAAAAAAGAAGCCCAGCTTTTACTTGACTGTCTGTCTTCTATTCCAGAAAACGGATTTACCCGTCAGGCAATTCTACGTCTTGCCTTTCTGGCCGGCACTTACACTAATGATGGTTCAGCCCTGACACGAAAGAGCCGCTTTAGTATGATTCTTGAAGCAGCCCGTCAGGAAAGTGGAGTTGATGCACAGCAAAACGTCGAGCTTCTAGACCGCATGATTGACTGTGCCGTGGAATTTGGTCTTTTACAAAAATTGGGTAAAACTGAGGAAGGAGAAGAGCTTTATAAGAGTTCTTCAATCCTCTCAATGAACTCAGCCTCAACTAAACTGTCTGGAAATCCGGCCGGCTCTCTTCTTCCTAAAGTCTTGAATATTGATTCAACCTTTACCGTTACCCTTTTACCAGGTTTACCGCTTTCGAAGCTTCTCCCCCTCACAGATTTTATGATGATAAGAAAATGCGGAATAGTAACTGAATTTGAAATTACAAGACAATCTGTTGCAAACGGCTTTGACACAGACTGGAATCCAGACTCAATTTTCGAGTGTCTGGAAAATAATTCAAACTACCAGCTTCCACAAAATCTTAAAATCAATATCAGTGAATGGTATAACTCCTATTCTTCTGCCATGCTTTATCAGGGCTATGTACTTAAGGTTCGCGAAAATAATATTTCTCTTGTAGAAAAAAATCCTAAAATTCAAAAATACATAAAGGAAAAACTAGCTGAAGGTATTTATCTTTTAAGTATTCTAGCCGGCCAGAACATTTCCGATTTCATTTCAGAAAGCTCTCTGGATTTTATGGGTAACATAAAATCTTCTGAAACAAAATCCGAATTCACCAGCTTTCCACTTTTACGCGACGGTCATAAAATCGGAATCTTTACAAGAAATGAAGGCAGCAGTGATAATGAAGCATCTGCTGTTTCCCAGGTAAAAAGAACTTCCCTCGTCGAAGCAGACAGACTGCTTAAAAAACTAAAGAACAGCCTTGCTTCAGAGAAAATGGAAAAACAGCAGAAAGAAAGTCTGAATCACAGAATCTCCAACCGTTTGATTCTTTCTGAAGCACAGCTCAAAAATGCTGCCGTCCGCACCGAAATACTGGAAGCCGATGGAATGGATTTTTCCGGCAAGGTTCATCTGATTGAAGCCGCTGTAAAAGAAGAAGATATGATGGAAATCAAGATGCCAAGTCCAGACGGTAAAGGTGATTTTTTCACGATTATAGGCAGGCCTCTTGGAATCTCAAAACAACCTGGAGAAGCCGTAATGCGTTTTATGCTGGAACCAACAAAGGATATAGAAAATATTTTAGTCAGCCGCATAACACACCTGCGACGTTTGAGATTTTAATAACTATGAGTGGCTGAGCCTTTCGAAGCCACTCTTAAAGGACATAAAAAAATGGAATTATACATAGTAAGACATGGCACCACAGACTGGAACGCGCAAAAACGTTTTCAGGGTGCACAGGATATTGAACTCAATGAAAATGGACGTAAACTTGCAGCTGCTCTCGGCTGCCGCTTAGATAAGGCAGGGCTTGATTTTGACTGCATTTATTCTTCGCCACTTATTCGCGCTTATGAGACTGCCTGCCTGATTCGCGGCCACAAAACCTACCCCATAATCAGAAATAAATTACTGACAGAAATAAGCTTTGGCAAACTTGAAGGCCTCCCCTATGAGGAATGGATTCAAACAGATCATCCGCGAAAATATTTCTTTACGGAACCAGGCCGTTATCAGCCACCTGAAGGCGGAGAAAGTTTTGAATCTGTCTGTAAACGCACAAAAGAGTTTGTTCAAACTAACATTGAACCCTTACAGACTACCCGACCTGATGCCAGGGTTATGATTGTAGCCCATGGAGCCCTCTTGGCTGGTATGATGTGCTATCTGGAAGGCCACGGGGTTGATAAGTTCTGGGGCAGTGGCCTTAAAGGAAACTGCGAGGAAGCCGTTTATTCTTACGACGGCAAAAGCTGGACAAAGCTTGGAGAAGACACCATTCACGATAATCCCTATATTGAAAAATAAATTATCGGGGCAAGGAGGATAAAAATGATTCTCAAAAAATCAGATCCAGATTCAATCGAAAAAACTGCAGAAATACTTAAGCAGGGCGGTATTGTTATAATTCCAACCGACACTGTTTACGGCTTCAGCGGAATTGTCGATCTCAAAAATGCTTCCAGTTTTTACAAAAGTGATGCAAAAATCCGCGCAATAAAAGGCCGCTCAGAAACCAAACCTCTTATCCAGCTCTTAGCCTGCCCGGAAGACCTCCAGCTTTACACCCAGGACATAATTCCCGATAACCTTTTAAGCAAGTGGCCAGGTGCCCTGACTATCATAGTTCACATAAAAGAAAACTCCCCGCTTGCTCCAAACTCCATTCCAGAAAGCAAAACCATAGCCTTCCGTTGCCCGGGCGACAAGTGGCTTCGAGAAATTATCGCCCGCTGCAATACACCTGTGTTCAGCACAAGCGTAAACCGAAGCGGCCAGCCAGTACTCGACACCTTTAGTGAAATTACCCGGGAGTTTTCAAAGGATGCCGATCTTATAATCGATGACGGCGATAAAAAAGGCTCCCTTCCCTCAACCTTAGTCTCAATTGAAAATGGGAACATTCGAATTCTACGTCAGGGAGCAGTAAAAATCTGACCTGTTTTTTACATAAACAATAGCATCGCTTCACCAGCTCTTCCATCTCCTCTCCCATCCACTTCCCCACCTTCTCTTTTCCCATTATAATAAAAGTATGTTTGATTTCCTGATCTCCATGCTTAAAATCGCAAAAATCCCATACACGGAAAACGAAGTTCTTGCTCCCAAATCTACCTTTAAGGTTGGCGGAACCGCAAGACTCTTCCTAATGCCTCAAACACCCGCACAACTTGAAGCCGCAATCGGGGCTGTACGTTCTTCCGAACTGAAATATTTTGTTACCGGAGGTGCAAGTAATCTTGTTTTTCCCGACGGAAACTATGAAGGCGTCATCATAAGTACTCAGGCAATCAAAGAAATCTTTTATGATGCGGATGAAAATCCATCTCTTGTTACCTGCCAGTGCGGAGTTTCAATGGCCGCTTTCGTAGACTTTTGTACCCGTAAAAATCTGACTGGCGCAGAGCAATTTGCAGGGCTTCCGGGCACTGTTGGCGGCGCAGTTTATATGAACGCACGCTGTTTTGACCGTTCTATAAGTGATATTCTTCATTCAACTACACATCTTGAATATAAAGAAGGCCAGGCACATATTATAGAAGATGACTTTAATGCCGCAGACTGGGCTTACAAAAAATCTCCCTTCCAAAGCACAGATGAAAATGACCAGCACTACATAACTCAGGTTACCTTCCGCCTTAAACCTGCAGAGGCAGAGGAACATGAACGTATTGCTGCTGACTGCAAAAAATATATCGCAGAACGCATAGAAAAAGGTCATTTTAAATATCCAAGTGCCGGCAGTGTTTTCAAAAATAATCATGCTTTTGGAGCTCCCAGCGGAAAGCTCATAGACGAATGTGGCCTCAAAGGGCTTACAATTGGAGGTGCTCAAATCGCTCCTTTTCACGGTAATTTCATTATTAATACAGGAAAAGCCAGCGCCGCAGACATAAAAGCTCTTGTTCTGGCTGCTCAAAAAGCCGTATATGACAAATTCGGTTATAACCTGGAACCCGAAATTATTTTTGTTTAAAACTCTTTATTTTTCACTTTAACTAAACTTAATTTAAAGTCGATAATAAACATACATTGACAAAGCTAGGTTGTAAATCTATACTTATAAATTGAATACATTTAGGAGAGTACGCTCTTGCTGCAGTTACAGATTGTTAGTTTCAGAAAAGGTTCATATCTCGTTGTAGAAGGCAAGGAGAACACCGATCACTTCTATATTATCCAGAAAGGTAATGTTCAATGCATGAAAGCTTCTGGCTCAGGCATTGCGCCTACTGTTTATGGACCTGGAGACTTCGTCGGTGTAGTTCCATGTATGTCTGATCATCTCCAGATTGAAACTGCTATTGCCTTATCTGATGTAATGGCCATATCTGTACGCAAAGATCAGTATCCTGAACTTATTTCTCAGAATACTCCTGTCGCTCTTAAAATCATTAAAACCTTTGCAAACCGCATGCGTGTTATGAATGAAATGCTTACAAAAGCTACCCTTCATTCTGTTGTTCAGGATACTCATGAACAGATTTTTAAGGTTGCAAACTTTTACGAAAAGAACTCTCTTTCAGATGTAGCTGTATTTGCTTATTACCAGTATCTTAAAACAAAGCCTGAAGGACCAAATGCAGATCTCGCAAAACAACGCTTTGTAGCATTGAAACCTAAAACACACGCAGTATATTTTGAACCTACAGCGGAAGCCACCAGACAGTACCCAAAAGATACAATGATTTTCTCTGAAGCCCAGTCTGGTTCTGATATGTTTATCATCCAGAGAGGTGAAGTTTCAATCACTAAGGTTGTAAACGGAAATGAAGTAACTCTAGCCGTACTTAAAAAGGGTGATATGTTTGGAGAAATGGCTCTTATTGAAAATAAGCCACGTTCTGCAAATGCCCTTGCCCACAGCGACTGTACACTTATGGTTATCAACCGTTCCAACTTCAACCAGATGGTAGCGACACAGCCACAGCTGGTTGCAAAGCTTACAACTACACTTGCGGACCGCCTCTGGTCTATGTATCGTCAATTAGATAATGCAGCTCTTACAGAACCTCTTGCAAAAATGCTCGATATACTTTCTTTACAGCTTGAAAAACAGCGGGTAAAGATTGGTCTTTCAAAGGTTTCCATGCAGACAGAGTTTACTCCAAAGGATCTTGCAAATATGTGTGGTCTCGCAAGCCAGTATCAGGCAAAAGCAATCTACGATTTTGAACAATATGACCAGATTCGTATAGAAAATGGAAAAGTTTTCATAAAAGATGCCGCAGAGCTTATGAAAGCAGCCGCCTTCTATCGTAAACAAAATAATATAAAAAAATAATTATCTTCCGATAATTTAAGTATGATTTCTTTAAAGAAAAAAATTGTTTTTCTCAGTATTTTCACTGCACTTCTATATGTATTAACCGCAGAAAGTCTTCCTCATGGCTATAAAAATATCACTCTTGGAATGAGCCTTGAAGAAACAAAAGAAAACCTCGTAAAAGACCCTGATTTCGGTTACCACGGAGACCGCGACGTTTCCCTTATTCCTAATTCAAGCAAAAGCCTTATCGAAACTGATGCAGAACATGGTTTAGGTTCAAATTTTCTCACACGCTGCTGGTTTCAGTTCACTTTTAATGAGCTTTACATAATTACAATCAATATTAATCCCGACAAAATGGATTATTACAGTATTTTTACAAAACTTACAGAAAAATATGGTCAACCAACAAGCTTTAATCCTCAGGCCGCTACCTGGCAGGATGAGGATGTAACAATGAGCCTTGAAAAACCATTAACTCTAAAATATATCGACAATAAACTCTTTGAACAGACTCAAAACTATTCAAATATTCAAAAATCACCAACTGAAATAACCCGTGAAATGTTTCTGGAAGAATTATAAATGAAAAAAACAATTCTTATTATCGCAACACTCCTTCTTTTTTCCTCATTTCTTTCCTGTAAATCAAAAAAATTACCGGTAAAGGATATTAAAATAATTCGACAGGATGGCACAGAGTTTATTGTAAAAGCCGAAATTGCCGAAAAGACCGAAGACAGGAATCACGGCTTTATGGAAAGAAAAAACATTCCGGATGGAACAGGTATGCTTTTTATCTTTGACCGCGACCAGATTCTTTCTTTCTGGATGAAAAATACCCCTCACCCTCTTTCCATCGCTTATATAGATTCAAAGGGAAAAATCAGAAATATTTATGATATGACTCCCTATAGCCTCTCTTCAATTATTAGTACAGTTTCTGTAAGATATGCACTTGAGGTTCCACAGGGCTGGTACAAAAAAAACGGCATCACCGAGGGCGATACCGTTATACTTCCTTAAAACATCTGGTGGTTGAGTGACCGATGCAAGGCATCGGTTGTATCGAAACCACATTTCGGCTTACTCGCCTTCCTGTTCCAGCTTCATTAACTCTGCTGCCGCAATTCTATCCTTAGGATCAAACTCAAGAACTGCTGTAAAGTAATTTCTGGCTTCCTGCTTATTCCCCATAGCAAGGGCAAGATACCCCAGATTAGAAATAATTTTTGTACTTTCCGGCTCCAGAGAAAAAGCCTTCATAAGACATTTCTTTGCTTCCGTGAAATCTTTTTCCTGTATATAGCATAAGGAGAGTTCATTATAAGTTTCCGCATTTGTATCTCCGCCATATTTCAGAGCTTCAAGGAAAGCCTGTTTAGCATCAGAATAACGTTCAAGCCGTCGCAGACCCCAGCCTAACATAAACCAGCCATTCCAAACCTTTGGATTGCTCTGTAAAAAGTCCTTTATCTGCTCCAGACCTTTTTCTACCTCACCACTGTTTATTAAATCATAAGCAGCTCTGAAGGATTCATCATCCATATTAAGATTATTAATATTATTTATAATTTCCTGTGCACGTTCTTTTTTATACAGACCATTCTCACCCATTTCTTCATCGCTTGCTTCACAGGTAAGTGCAAGATAGGTTTCAAAGGCATCCTTTGCTTCCCTATATTTATGCTGCTTCATATAATAAAAACCAACATTAAAATAAACATCCGGAAGCGGAGGCTCAGCATTCATAGCCTGTTCATAATAAGAATATGCGTCTGCATCATAAGCATCCGCATCATCAAACAGACCGGAATTTCTATAAGAATC
>CAMNGG010000326.1 GCA_946537975.1 uncultured Treponema sp.
AGAACATTCATCAAAGTTGATTTTCCGGCTCCGTTTTCACCACAGATTGCGTGAATCTCACCTTCTTCTACGGTAAGGTTTACGTTATCAAGTGCCTTTACTCCGGGAAATAACTTGGTAATATTTTTCATTTCCAATAATGTTTTAGCCATTGGAACCCTCTTTTATATAATTTTTCTTGTATAAAAAAAGGGCTGTTAGAATGTGGTTTCGACTTGCTCAACCACCGAAACAGCCCTTTAATTTAGTCAGAGCAGACTATCTGAGTTCTGCTTCTGTGTAGTATCCAGAATCGATGAGCAATGACTTGTAGTTGCTTACATCGCCAAATACTGGTTCACAAAGGAATGAAGGAATAACTCCTGTTCCGTTGTCATAAGTCTTAGTATCGTTGATAGGTGGTTCTGAACCCTTCATGATAGCGTCAACCATTTCAACAACCTTAGCAGCAAGAGTACGTGTATCCTTGAATACAGACATAGCCTGTGTTCCAGCGATCATGTTCTTTACAGCAACTTTATCACAGTCCTGTCCAGTAATTACAGGGAAGTTAGAAGCATCATATCCGGCAGAAAGGAGAGCGTTTGTTACACCGTTAGCTGTAGAGTCGTTAGAGCAGTATACAGCGTCGAGCTTAGCACCCTTTGGACCATATCCGTTAGATGTAATGAGGTTCTCCATTCTCTTCTGAGCCTCTTCTGTAGACCAGTTGAGAGTAGCAGCCTGAGCTTTAGCTGTCTGTCCAGAAGGACATACGATTACACCCTTGTCGAGGTAAGGCTTAAGAACATCCATAGCTCCTCCGAAGAAGAAGTTGATGTTGTTGTCACCTGGGTCACCAGTGAAGAATTCCATGTAAACTGGGTCAGAAGCTGAGCGGCTCTTGAGTCCGAGCTTGTCAACAAGGTAGTCACCCTGGAGAGTACCTACTTTGTAGTTATCAAATGTTGCATAGTAAGAAACAGCCTTTGAGTTCATGATAAGGCGGTCATAAGCAATAACCTTGATGTTCTTTTTGCGTGCTGTTTCAAGTACGTTTGAAAGAGCTGTACCATCAATAGAAGCGATTACAAGAACTTTACAGCCGCTTGTAATCATGTTTTCGAGCTGTGATACCTGTGTTGGGATATCGTTTGCTGCGAACTGAAGATCTACTGTGTAGCCTGCTTTTTCAAGCTGAGCCTTCATGTTGGCACCGTCCTGGTTCCATCTCTGCAAGTCTTTTGTTGGCATTGAAACACCAACCTTTGTTGCAGAACTCTTTCCTTTACATCCTACCAAAGCAATTGTAGCAACTGCTAAAAGAATAGCGATAATTTTTTTCATAAGAAAAAACACTCCTAAATTTTTTTGATAAAGAGCCAACGGCTCTTTTTTACAATTAGGAGTATAGCGTAGAAAAACAAGGTAAATTCAACAGAAATCTTCAAATTTTTGCTATTTTCTTATTTTGGGTAGGGAAATCACCCTAGATAAAGTGATAAAATCTGTATTTTTTTGTGGTGGATTATGTGCTAATGGAATAGGGCAGAAGCGTAGCGAAAAAAGTATATTGACAACATCATCCCCGTTGGCAATATGCTTTTTTCGCGAAAGCGTATGCCCTATTCCTTATACACAGATGCCGCCGAATGAAATCCAGATTCAATTATCACTTTATCCAGGTTGTATTTATCAACATAGCTTGGTTCCAGCCAGATTGTAGGAATATCACCATAGCCGTTATTGATAGGCCGGATTCTGAAGCGGTTTTCGGAAATTTCTTCGTGGCGGGCGAGCTTTACCGCACATTCCGCAGCGAGTTCTGCAAGCTGAATAATCGGTTTATAGATAGTAAAATCCTGTTTGCCCTGGACAATATACTGGCAGGCGGAAATATCGGCATCCTGGCCGCAGACCGGAATGTGGGTATCAGGATAGTAGCGGTTTATCGCATCAATTACGCTTGCGGCTACTGCGTCGTTTCCGCAGATAATGGCATCCGGAAAGGTATCGCCCTTAAGGATCCGCACCATTTCCTGATAGGACAGGTCGTAATTCCAGCCATCAGTATAAAAGGTATGATTTATATGAACAGAGCTTCTTCGGATGATTCTGTCAATTCCTTCCATAATCAGGGTCATATTGTAATCTTCTTCTGGTCCGAGAATGCAGTACCAGTTGTTGCCCTGGGCGCGGCGCAGCATTTCCTGGGCCATCTGCTCTCCAACCTTTTCGCTGTCTATGGTCAGGTAAAGGCTGATATCTGCATTAAGTGTGAGACGGTCGTATGAAATAACGGGGATTCCTTTTGAACGGAGCTTCTGTACGCTTTCCGAAATTGAAGCCGCGTCCTTGGGCAGAACAACAACGGCTCCTACATTGCGCTCAAGAAGATACATGAGCTGGCGGTTCTGTTCTTCTATACTGTTTCCGGCATTCTGAACAATTACGTCGGCCCCCATCTCCTTTGCCTTGTTTATAAAAACATCCATGTCGCGCTGCCAGCGTTCAATAGCCAGAGTATCAATTGAAAAGCCGATGGTGAGAGGCCGGCTGGCGCTGGTTGAAGCCTTCTGGTCTGGACGACTTGCGGCGGTTTTTTCCTGTTTGTGGCAGGAAATAAAGAGAGAAAGAAGGAGGGGAATAAATAATAACTTTTTTAACATTTTATTTTACCTTTCTGTATTCCTTAGGGGAAAGTCCATATTTATTTTTAAATATTCGGCTGAAATAGTTCTGATCATTGTAACCAACCTCTGCCGTTATTTCCTTAATAGAGAGCTCTGTTTCTTCAAGCAGCTGGCGGGATTTTTCCAGACGTTTTTCGGAAATAAAATTGATAAAGGTTTCTCCTTTTTCTTCTTTAAAAAGCTTACTTAAATAGAAGGAAGAGAGGCCCGCAAAATCCGCAGCTGTTTCCAGAGAAATGTCGCTGGCCAGGTTTTCATCTACATAAGCACAGACTTTTTTGATAATAGGATTTTCATCTGCCTTTTTTACGCTGGAAATTGCCTGTGTGCATTCCGTAAGAAATTTCTGGGCAAACTCTTTAATCAGTTTTATATCGTTTTCGCTGCTTAAGGTAGCAAAGGCATTATCAAATGTGTCACTGGTAAAGTTTTTGTTTTTTTCGCGTGTAGTATTGTTAGCGGTAACTATCAGTTCAAAGAAGGTATTTTTGATTTTGTCTGCGGGAAGCTTTTGAGAGATTAATTCTGAGGTAAAAAGCTCAAGGAAGGATTTTACTCCGCCCGCATCTCCGCTACTTAATTTATTGATTATTTGATTTCTGAATTCGTTGATTCCGCTTCTTTTGCTGATAAGATTTTCAGCATCTGAAGAAGACTCCTTGTCAGAAGTGCCGCTGGAAAAACTGCTGCCATCAGAGAAAATAAGCCCGCCGTTTCCTGCGGTTTTATTGAGGGCAGAAAGGGCTTCTGTGTAGGATGCCTGCAGCATTGTTTTATCAGAAAAAATACTGCTGGCTCCGGCTCTTATTCCTGCGCTTATATTATAACTGAGCATTGTGTAAATCTTTTTAATCTGATCCTGTGCATCGGCATAATCAGGATTTTCATAAAAAAGAGGATAGAAAACGGCAATGCGGTTCATCATAAAAGAGCTTACAAGACAACGGTGTTCATTGTTTAAAAGCTCATGTATTTTCAGATAAGTGCTGTATTGATTATCCGAAGTGATATTTGGAAACTCAAAGCAGCAGAAAATCCAGGGGTTGTCAGAAAGATTAAAATAATCAAGGTAAGAAGAAAGATCTATGGATTTGTCGTTGTTATAAATGCAGGCGTAAATGAAATCATTTTCGACCATAGGAGAAACCATGTCGAGCTTTTTGTGCAGCTCCAGGTCTGCGTTTTGCTTTCCCTGCTTTTCACTTAAAAGCTGCATCGCACCGCGAATTGTTTCGATAACAACATTTCTGTTAACTGGTTTTGTAATGTATTTATAGGCGCCAAGGTTAATTGCTTCCTGCGCATACTGAAAGCGGTCGAAGGCACTGAGAATTACAAAAACAATATTCGGCTTAAGCTTAGTTATAACGCTTACAGTTTCAAGACCGCTTAAGCCCGGCATATTAATATCCATAAAGATGATGTCGATATTTTCCTTCATTACCGTTTCAATGGCTTCTGTACCGGAGAGGGCTGTAAAAACCTTTGCTTCACCGGCGAAGTTTTTATTGATAATAAAGGAAAGAGAATCAATTACAATCTGTTCATCATCTGTAACTAATATGTTAAACATGCTTTGGAATCCTTATTATAAATTTTGTGCCCTGGCCCTTATCACCGCTTTGAATGTCAAAAAGGTCATTTCGATGGAACTGAAGCTGCAGTCTTAAAAAGACGCTTATAAGACCGGTTCCGTTGTGCGACGAATTATCATTAAGCACCTCCGGGGCCAGACGGGTAGTTCCTGAGGCAACCGCATCAAAAAGAGCCTGTCTGGTTTGTTCCGGCATTCCCTCGCCATTATCGCTTATATTTATGATAATGTATTTATCGTCTATAAGGACTTCAAGACATACCCGGCCTCTTGAATTTTTTAAGCCATGCTTTATGCAGTTTTCAACAAGAGGCTGCAGGGTCATTGAAGGAATCTGCTGCGGGAAGGTACCTTCGGGAATCTTTTTTATAAATTCAAGACGGTTACCAAAACGAACCTTCATTATATATACAAAATTATCTACCAATGCAAGTTCTTCGTCAATTGAAACATTGCGGCTTTGCTGCTGAATATTGTAGCGGAAAAAGTCTGCAACCTGCTCAATAAAGTAACAGGTTTTATCGGCATTTTCCATCATGGCAAGCTGGGCACCGGTGTTCAGAGTATTAAAAAGAAAGTGAGGATTAATCTGATTCTGCAGGGCACGCAGCTGGGCATCTGTATAGAGGGCCTGCATTTCAATTTCCTTTTCCTTGAGTTCAGCTTCGGTGCGGGCTTTTTCCCAGATGGTGTCTATGTATTCGCGGATGCTGATAATCATTCGGTCGAAGGCCTTGCAGATGTTTCCGATTTCATCATTTGATTCCCTGTTGAAAAGAGGAACATCAAAATTACGGCGGGCAACCTTGTGGGCTACCTCAGAAATTTCAACGAGAGGTTCCATAATAGAAGTGATTGTAAAATAGAGAACAAAGAAAATCATAACAGAAAATGCAAGGAAGAAGAGCACGCTCAGAGTATTCAGAAAAACAATTTGATTTTGATTAGCTTCATAGTTTTCTGCATTCTGCTGAAGGCGAAGATTGTTGAGCTCAAGAATTTGTGAAAGCAGATAGTTGTAACTGTCCATAGCATAAGTAAAGTTTATTGAAACTTCATTTTCATTGTTTGCTCGGCGGGCAGAAATAGCAAGATTACTGTAGTATAAAAAAGCCTCTGTGAGCTGATGAACAATATATTCCTTGTGGGTAACTTCATTTAGAGAAGGAAAAACCTGAAACTTATTATAATAATCTTCAACCTTTGTGCGAGAATTATAATAAGTATCGATACTTTCAAAGGTGCGGTAACTGATATAGGCTTCCATTGCCTTTTCTGTATTTGTAACCGCCTGAGAGAAGTTATTCAATTCCGAGTTTGATTTATAGGACTGCCCCAGATTGTTCATAGAATAGAGGGTAAGACGCATAGTAGTAATACAGCTTGCCGCAAGCATAAGAATCGCAATACCAATGCAGAACATTATTCGCCAGCGGAGACTTTTACTTCTTATGTATTTGATTGGATTGAACCTTGTCTTTTTTTTCACCACTTTTATTACCACTGCATGCTGCTGATTTTTACATCAGCAGTAATATAAGAGTTTGCATTCCCCTTAGAGCGATATTCAAAAAGCTCATATAAGGCAACTTCACCGATAGTGTATGGGTCAAGAGAAACCAGCTTATTAATCCAGCCCTTATGCAGATACAGCTGACATACTTCATTACCTCCAAAGCCAATCAGCTTATATCTGTCCATATCAAAAAGTTCAGAAAGTAATTGCGCAGAACGGATAGTGTCGTCTTCTGTCAGTGAAATAAAAATATTGTTTTTTCCGTCTATAATTAAATCAGGAGAAATTGCTTCAATTACACTTGAAGTGATATTGGGTTTATTTTGCAGTTCAGACTGAATGCTGCTTATGAGGTTATTATTCTGATTTTCTGAATCATTGATTATATAAACAGTTCCGCCATTTTGAAGCATATCCTGAGTTTCATCTGCAATCTTTTTTCCCAGCTCCCAGTTATTAATTCCTATGTAGGAAACCTGTGGAAAATTTGGGGCAAAATGGCCGGTAGTGATAATTGGAATTGAAGGAGAATCTGAACGGGTAGGGACTTCTGACTTAAAATCCGGAGAATCTACGTAAAGAATTATTCCGTCTGCATTCAGATAGGAGCAGTAGTTTAAAAGGTCCTGAAGTGATTCTGTGTCGGCCTGTGATTGAGGAATATGAAGGTCAACGACAGATTTATAGTAGCCGGCTACCTTTGAAGCCCCTTTATAAACCTCAGTGAGAAAACTCTGGTTTTCGTAGGAGCCGGTAACAATTATGTGATATAGATATTTGTCTGCGGGGTTGTTTTCCTTCTGCTTTTGTATTCGTGCCCTTGAAGAAAAAAAGACAGTATAAAAAACAATTGAAAAAACGAGAAGAGCAATAAAGGATAAAATCAGGAGAACATATTTTATGAGTCTAGCTGTTTTCTTTTCCATAAATGAATGTGATACCGTCTGACTTTTTGGAATTCTTGAGGTCTGCTGTTACAGCGCCGCCTTTTTCCAGCCGGCCGAAAAGTACTTCGTCTACAAGCTTGTCCGCAATCTCGTCTTCTACAGTGCGGGCAATGTTGCGGGCTCCGAACTCTTTTGAGTAGCCCAGCTCAGTGATGTAGGCGATGGCGCGGTCTGTAACAGTAAGCTGAACTTTTTTCTCCTTCATGCGGAGGGCAAGACGGGCCACTTCCTTGCGGCAAACCTGTTTTGCAACTTCGAGGTCGAGATAATTGAAAGGAATTACTGCATCCAGACGGTTGCGGAATTCCGGAGGGAACTCGCGGTTTACGGCGTCGGTGAGGGAAGCTTCGAGTTCTGCAAAGCTTACGCCGCCGGCCTTGTCGCCGCCAAAACCTATGCTGCCTTTTTCAAGGTCTCGGGCTCCGGCATTACTTGTCATAATGATTATGCAGGAACGGAAGTCTGCCTTGCGCCCCTGATTGTCTGTAAGCTGGCCGTAGTCCATAACCTGAAGGAGTACGTTGTATATGTCTTCGTTTGCCTTTTCAATTTCATCAAACAAAATTACTGCACGCGGATTTTTGCGGACATCCTTTACAAGCTGGCCGCCTTCTTCAAAGCCAACGTAGCCCGGAGGTGAACCAACCAGACGGCTTACAGTATGCTTTTCCTGATACTCAGACATATCGTAGCGGAGAAGGGGCTCTTTGAGCAGGCGGGCAAGGGTGCGGGCAAGCTCAGTTTTTCCGCAGCCTGTAGGGCCTACGAAGAGGTAGCAGGCTTCCGGTTTTTCAGGATTTCTGAAGCCGGCGCGGGCTCGTTTTACGGCCTTGCCAAGGGCGGAGATTGCGGCGGACTGGCCGAAGATGTCGGCTGCCATTGTGTCTTCTATTGCGCGCAGAGCGTCCTTTTCTTCGCCCTTCATGCTCTCGATTGGAACGCGGGCGATTTTGGCGGTGACGCGGCGGATTATATCTGTGGAAATGCGGCTTGGGCTTGCCTCGGATGCGATGAGACCCGGATGAGCGACGGCGCCGGGGCGCTTAGCGGTGCGGCCGGCGAAGCCGCCTGATTTCAGGATGTGCTGGTATGAGCCTGCTTCATCAATAATATCAATTGCCTTGTCCGGCAGGCGGCGGTCCGGCATAAACTGAACCGAAAGTTTAACGGCTTCTTCAACAGCGCCTGCAGAGTAAACAACGTTATGGTGTTTTTCGTATTTTGGAATAAGACCTTTGATAATTTCAACTGTCTCTGCGGCGGTCGGCTCCAGAATATCAATTTTCTGGAAGCGGCGGGCAAGGGCCCGGTCCTTTTCAAAGTTCTTGGAATATTCTTCAAAGGTGGTAGAGCCAATCACCTTGATTTCGCCACTGGCAAGAACAGGCTTTAAAAGGTTAGCCGCATCTACCTGGCTGGAACCGTTTCCCCCGGCTCCCATAATCATATGAATTTCATCTATAAATAAGATGGATTTTTTCTTTTCTTTGAGCTCGTCAATTACAGAATGAAGGCGCTCTTCAAAATCACCGCGGAACTTAGAGCCCGCAAGAAGAAGCCCCAGGTCCAGAGAGTAAATTGTATAGCCCTTGAGAATATCCGGCACCTGATTGTTTACAATGCGCTGGGCCAGGCCTTGAGTGATGGCTGTTTTTCCAACACCGGCGTCTCCCACGTGGAGAGGATTATTTTTTGTACGGCGGCAGAGCACCTGCACGGTTCTTTCAATTTCTGCCTCGCGGCCAACAAGAACATCATAAGCGCCTTTTTTAGCCATTTCCGTCATGTTTACGGCAAAGCGTTTAAGGCCCCCTGAGTTATTTGAGCCCGGCATACCCGGCATTCCGTCAGGCCCGAAGCCTGCTCCCGGCTGTCCGTTAGCTCCCTGGCCGTTTGCCCCGGGAAGATGTCTCGGAGGGCGGAGCTTTGTAATATTTTCCATCAGGCGCAGGCGTTCTACACCGCAGGTTTTCAAAAAGTAAGAAGAGTAGTTGCGGCTTTCGTCGAACATGCTGAGGAGAATGTCGGTAATATCAATCATGTCAGAATCGCAGGAAATACAATGGAAAACGGCGCGGTTCATCATAGCCTGAAAGCCTGCAGACTCAACCGGAGCCTTAATTATTTCCGGATTTGCATTTTCAGAAATTACAGGAAGCTGGGTAGTAAGGTAGTTGCTTACTTCAGTTTTAAGCTCTTTTGTGTCGGCGCCGCTGTTCTGCAAAAGCTGCTCAACAAATTCATCACGGATAGCAGTGGCAAGCACGTGCTCCGGTGTGAAAAATTCGTGATGAAAATCCTTTGCAACAAGAAGCGATTCCGACAGAATGCGGCTGAGCATTGTGCTCACCTTCATCTGCTTTACGCTTCCCGGCTGTTTTTCCTGATTACTCAACTTCTACCCTCAAAGGAAATCCGTTTTTACGGGCTGCCTGAATAGTAAGATTTGTGCGAGAAACCGCAATATCATAAGTATAAACGCCGACAACAGAAGAGCCCTGCTCATGCACAGTGCGCATAAGACCCTCTGCTTCGTCGTGAGATTTATTAAAAATTGAAACCAGAACATCCACCACAAACTCCATGGTAGTAAAGTCGTCATTGTAAAAAACGACCTTTCGCTCCGGCGGCAGCATTACAGAGGTGTCTTCCGCAACTCCGCTTCCCGCCTGTGATATCTGATTATTATAATCACTCATGCCTATAATATAACACAATTTGAGTGAGAATTCTATAAAAAATTAGTCAGGAGGGAGGAGTCTCGGCTCCTAAGCATTCGCCATGATTCTTGTCATTTCAAGGACCGCTTTCTTTTCTGCCGCCTTGAGTTTTGAAAAGTCTCTGGCCAGCTGCTTAAGCATTGCTTCATCTTCGGTTATATCTGGGGATGGCAGCTTGTTGTCGATAAAACATTCATAACTTACAGAAAAAATCTTGGAAAGCCCCCGAATCACATTCACAGGGAGCTCCTGTTCCATGCTTTCATATTTTATTAGGGCCTGCCTTGAAATACCAAGCTCCTGGGCAAGTTTTACCTGAGTATATCTGTTCTGTTCGCGAAGAGTTTTTATAATTGATTCCATTATTTCTTTTCCTCTGTTGATTTTGAAACATCTTCAATTAGATTTGTGACAACAGTATTTATTTGTGTCGCATCCTTTTCGGAAATAACGGTATGACCTATTTCTGCTTCCAATTCTTTTCTGGCATTTCCTGCAATCCTTCCGCCACGCCTTGCAACAGACTGATTTTCTTCAAAGGTTTCTGGATTTTCTGCCTGTGAAATATTTTTTGCTGCAGTCTCCGCAAGCATATTAAGGATAATTTCTGTTGTCGTCATATTGTCGCGAAGATTCTGTTTTGTAAGTCCCTTATGATTTTTATATGCGCGTGTAGTCATTCCGGACCAGGCTTTTGTGATTTCATCGGTGAGAATGGCGTACTCTACACCTTTTTTTACTCCCCGCTGTTCCCATTCATCCGTAAGCTCTTTTCGAACCTGAATTGCCTGTAAACGCTGATTAATCCATTCGCGGGAATATCCTTTTTTTGCATAGGTTTCCAAAGCCCGGTCTATTGTCTGTTCG